>NZ_JBHZPF010000015.1:0-82180 GCF_042787975.1 Peribacillus sp. YIM B13482 | reverse complement strand
GCACTTCCGCTCCAATCAACCTTAAATAGTTTCGTTTTAAAAACAACAATCTTTACGAAAAGAGCCAAAATAAAAAACCAATCCCTCATGCGGATTGGTTTTTTAAAACATTGAAATGATGGTATTTCATGCGCGTCCGTTCCATAATAGGCCCATCGCTGGTGGCTTCGTCTCCATCTTTTACCTGACACGGAGTTTTCGGTACCGTTATTTTGGTCGATTGTATCGGTCGGTTTTATACTTCTTCACCTCATATTTGAACTTCCTTTTATCCATATGTAGACGAATGTCCATTTGTGCAATCTTCGCTCGAATTACATTCACGATCTGTATTCTGCAAGACGCTTAATGTCAAATTAATATTCCAGAAAATATTCCCTGTGTATTTTTTGAAAATAACCCTATATTTTTTAGCTTTCATGCACTAAAATTTGATATAGTGTTCTTAATGATTTAAACTCATTAAATCAAGATAGTCATTCCTGGCCCCTAAATCAACGTGGAGGCCAGCGGAACTAAATTTTTTTATCTTAGAAAAAACGAGGGATTCCTATGTGGGAATTATTATTAGAATTCGATTATCAGACCGTTCGTCATGCGGTATGGGCAGGTTACTTATTGACCTTTGTCTTTCCACTGGCTGCGTTTTACTTCTTAAATAAAAAGCAATCGCTTTTGAATGATAAATATCAAGCTTCGATTCACTCAGATAAAGGTAAATCCCCTGTTCAAGCATGCAGCATTTTTGACTGGCGGGGTGCACAGCGCTTTTTCACATTTATCCGGCAAAAGCAAAAGGATTCACTCGATGATTCAGATGAACCAAGCCTCCTTATTGTTGTTTAACCACTTACAATTCGAGGAGGAATTATTTTGAAGAAGAAAAGCATGTTACTAATTACCGTCCTATTTTTAGCTACGACCCTTTTGACAGGATGCTCTGCAGCAACGAGCGGCCCATTTCATACAGCATTGGTTAACCCCATGACAAAAATGCTTGAATTCAATGCTGATATATTTAATGGTAACTATGGTTTAAGTATCATTATGATGACATTTCTCATCCGTCTAGTCTTGCTTCCACTGACTGCCAAGCAATATAAAACACAGCTCAGCATGAAAACGAAGATGAATGGGCTGAAACCAGAAATGGCAGCAATCCAGCAGAAAATTAAAGAGACTAAGGATCCAGTTAAACAAAAGGCCCTGCAACAGGAAATGATGCAGCTATACCAAAAGCACGGAGTCAATCCGCTAAATATGGGCTGTCTGCCGCTTTTAATCCAAATGCCGATTCTAATGGGCTTTTATTATGCGATTCAAGGTTCCCATGAAATTGCGACCCATAATTTCCTTTGGTTCAGCCTTGGCCAGCCGAATATTGCCATGGCGATTATCGCTGGTGTCATCTATTATTTCCAATCAGTCATTTCCATGAGACAAATGCCGGAAGAACAGCAGAAACAAATGAAGGTGATGAGCCTGCTCTCACCAGTGATGATTTTATTCATTTCTTTCTCCGCTCCTGCAGCATTGCCACTGTATTGGTCAATCGGAGGTTTATTCATGATTGTTCAGTCCATCGTGCTGCAACGAGTTTATAAAAAAGATCATGCCAATGTGCCTACGAAGAATGAAACGGTTATGAAAAAAAGCTAATCCAAATTGGATTAGCTTTTTTTTTCATTCAAGGACTTTTCATTCACTGACATGTCTCGAGTAAAGATTGCCGTCTATATAACAAATAGTAAACAAGACATTTTGAACCTTTATTACCATTTTTATTTTTGAAATAAAAAAGAGTCCTTTCGACACCCGTAGAATAGCATGTTTTTTTCATATTCCTTCCGTTCTCTTTTCAAATCAGAGGTATTTTCCCTTATTTTTCCATTCATACTCTTCCTACAATGTGTTCATTTTCACGAAATAGCATTTTTAATTCCAAAATATGACATTTTTTTCATATGTTTATTGGTTATCATTAACATGGTTCTACATAGTGGCCAATTATTTAGAAAGGAGGGGAAATTGGGTATAGGCTGGTCGCTTTTTGTTCTTTGAAAATGGAATAGGAGGAAAAAACTTGCAAAACAAAAGAAAATGGTTAGGTTTATTATTCACGATCATACTTATTGGATCGATCATTCTGCCGACAAGCTCCATCACAGCAGCATCTAATAAACTTCATACTTCCGCTAAAGATGAATTATCGGGAAAGAATCAAAAGAAAATCGCCGCAAAAGTACTTTCCCAATATGAAAAAAACGAAAAGGTGACATTTCTCGTTAAATTCAAAGAACAAGTAGACACCAAGGACGTATCCTCAAAAGCTGCAAAAACAGCAAAATCACAAAAATTATCTGCAAATAATTCAAAGTTACTTAAACGATCAAGTGTAGTCTCCGAGCTTCGTGCTACTGCTCTTGAAACACAAGTCAATATTAAGAACTACTTAAAAAAGCAAGAAAAAGCCGGTAATGCAAAGGATTTTCAATCTTTTTATATTGTTAATGCGATTGCCGTGACAGCCACAAAGGATGTTATGGAGCAAATCGCAGTTTTCCCCGAAGTAGAAAAAATTATGCCAAATGAAACAAGACAGCTTATTACGCCGGCAAGCAAGACTGTCGCTTCGAAAGACCTTAAAAGCTCAAGCGCAAGTAAAACGAAAGCAGAAACATCTTCCGTTGAATGGAATATCGAAAAAATCGGAGCACCTGCTGTCTGGAATATGGGCATTGATGGTGCGGGTACGGTTATCGCTTCTATCGATACAGGAGTTCAGTGGAACCATCCAGCACTGAAAACAAAGTATCGCGGGTATAATCCTGCCAATCCAGACGTGCCAAACAATGAATATAATTGGTTTGATGCAGTTGGCGGACAAGCCGCTCCCTATGATGACTTGGGTCATGGAACACATACAATCGGTACGATGGTAGGTTCTGAACCAAATGGTGCAAATCAAATCGGAGTTGCCCCAGGTGCCACATTCATTTCCGTTAAAGCGTTTTCTGAAGATGGCGGGTCAGACATAGATTTATTAGAGGCAGGAGAATGGGTTATCGCTCCGAAAGATGCTTCTGGAAATCCCCATCCTGAGAAAACACCTGATGTTGTCAATAACTCTTGGGGGGGCGGAGCAGGTCTCGATGAGTGGTACCGTCCAATGGTACAAGCCTGGAAAGCTGCAGAGATATTCCCGGAATTTTCTGCAGGAAACACTACATTATCAAATCCAGGCGGTGCTGGTTCAGTAGCGAATCCAGCGAACTATCCAGAGGCATTTGCCACTGGAGCAACCGACCTAAACAATAAAGTCGGCAGTTTTTCCTTACGCGGACCATCACCCTACGGAGAAATTAAACCGGATATTTCTGCACCAGGCGTCAACATTCGTTCTGCCGTTCCTGGCGGTTCATATGAAGGCGGATGGAACGGGACATCTATGGCAGGTCCTCACATTTCAGCGGTTGCTGCTCTATTAAGACAAACAAATGCCAGCTTAACAGTTGACCAACTTGAGGAAATCTTACTAACAACTGCTACTCCATTGACAGACAATAATTATCCAGTAACGCCCAACCATGCCTATGGCTATGGCCTTGTAAATGCATTTGATGCAGTTTCATCAGTTGTAAGCGGACTTGGGAAAATTGAAGGAAAAGTAACCAAGTCTGGAGATGACTCAGAAGCAGCTGTCATTTCGCATCAAGCACCAGAAAAGTCGTATAAAAAAATGAATCTATCGCTTCAGGCTGAAGTGTCTGATAATGTAAGTGTCACTTCCGTTACCCTTAGCTATCAAAAAGCCGATGGAACTTGGGCTGAAATCAAAGGTGAAAAATCTGACGGTGACCATAAATCGGGAACGTTTGAGGCTACTATTCCGGGTTCGGAGTTGACGGAAGATACCATCGTTTATAAATGGACCGCTATAGACTTCGGTGGTTCAGAGACAGCTACAGATGATTATACCATCGATCTTTTGCCTGGAATTGGATTAGGTTATACAGAGGATTTCGAAGAGAAACCAACAACTGGATGGAGCTCATTTGGCACGAATAATGACTGGGATTGGGGCGTTCCGTCCAGCGGACCAGGTTCTGCATCTTCCGGTCAAAAGGTTTATGCAACAAATCTTGCTGGAAACTATTCCAATGGTGCCAACATGAGTCTGCAGATGCCTCCAATCGATGTTCCAGAAGGGACAAGCTATTTACAATTTAAACATTGGTACGAACTTGAAAAGAATTATGATTTCGCCCATTTATTTATCTCTAAAGATGGAACGAACTGGGTTCAAGCAGCTCGTTTTAACGATAAGTCCAATAGTTGGATTGATGGTGAAGTAAACCTTAGCCAATATGCTGGAGAACGAATCTATATTGCCTTTAATGTAACATCTGATGGTTCAGTCCAAAAACCTGGCTGGTATATTGATGATGTTAAATTGGCTGATACTGCCCTTCAACCATCTGCAAAAGCTAAAACAGGATTAGGTATAAACAAGTCTGACTCTTCCGTTTCAGCCAAACCGAAAGTTGATCCTGATAAAATTAAGCCCATTGCGGAAAAAGTGAAAAGTGACCCTAAAAAAGCACAGCCTGCTCCATTACTTCTTCCATTGCAGGCCCAGGTCAGTGTTTTAGAAACAGGAAGATCTGTGTATACAAACCCACAAGATGGTTCCTACCAACTAACACATGCATCAGGTTCATACACTTTGCAAGCAGAAACTTATGGGTATCTATCGCAAACAGCAAGAGTCAACGTAGAACAGGATGACATATCAACTGCGAACTTTACACTTCAAGAAATTCCCAAAGGTACAATCAACGGTACAATTACCAACAAAATTTCTGGTGAACCAGTTTCTGGTGCTACAGTTTACCTTCTTGAAGATGCTGCCATTAAACCGGTTACCACAAATTCAAAGGGTGAATACTCCTTAACTGCTTATGAAGGTAAATACACCTTGAAAGTCATGGCTCCTTCTTATTACGGCAATGAAGCATCAGTAACGATTTCGGACGGTAATAACTCCACGAAAGATATTGAACTGAAACCGTTCATCGGGTACCCAGATGAGATTAAGTATGACGACGGAACAGCAGAAAATGCCCGTGCCTATAATGCGGCAGGAAACAGCTGGGCAGTAAAGATGTCGCTAGCTTCGGGAAATAAATCGGCAAATGTAACCGGCGCTCTCTTACGCTTCTGGGATACCACATGGCCTGTTCCGGGCGGGACTGAATTCCAAGTTTCTGTATATGATGCTTCAGGAACAGAAGGATCGCCAGGTAAAAAAATCGCAGGTCCTTTCAATAAGACTGCGTTGCGTGACGGTCAATGGACACATATTGATCTGAGCGAGCATGGAATCATGGTTGAGGGTGATTTCTTTATTGTTTATACCCAATCGAAGGCCAATCCGAATGCTCCAGGATTAGGTACAGATGAAGATGGACCTAATGCAGGACGAAGCTGGCAGGGTGTCGGTGGTTCATGGTCGCAATCACCAACTGAGGAAGGAAACTACATGATTCGTGCCACTGTCAATTACGAAGTGAAGGAACCTGTAATTACCTCTCCTAAAGACAATGCGTATTCGAATCAAAAAGAAGTAACAGTTGAAGGTATATCCGCACCTGCAACAAAGGTAGATATTTTTAACAAAGGTGAGAAAGTAGCAAGTACTGACTCAACTGGAACAGGAACCTTCACTGTTCCAGTCACATTAAGGAATGGTGAAAATACTTTGACAGCAAAAGCTCGAACTAGTCAAGGTTCTACTGAGGCCTCTCCATCTGTAAAAGTGATATTGGATACGGCTAAACCGGAACTTGCAATTACTGCACCTGCAGACGGTTCCAAAACCAACCGTGAATCGGTAATCGTTACAGGTACGATTTCGGATGAAAACCTTAATAATGTCAAAGTAAATGGTCAGAAAGCTACTGTGAGAGACAACACCTTTTCCTATCGACTAATGTTGAATGAAGGTATCAATTACATTAAGGTAGTCGCACTGGACAAGGCAGGCAATAAAAGCACAAAATCCGTCTCGATCGATGCAAAGTATATCGCCCCGGAAATAACTGATTTATTGCCGAAAGAGGATAAGATCTTGAAAAGCGGCGAATCGGTCAAAATCGAATTTGACAGTGAACCCGGACTAACAACCAGTTTCTCGATACTGATGCCTTTGACAAATGCAAGGAGCATCGCAAATGCAACTGAATTGCCGATGAAAGAAACATCTTCAGGACATTATGTTGGCTACTATACTGCAACAGCGAATGTAAAGGCACCTGGTGCCGTTGTGGAAGTAAAAGCTGCAGATGGTCATGGAAATATCACAACACAAAAAGCGACTGGCATCCTATGGATTAACGCTAATAAATAAGTGCAAAGGCCATGCTTCCCTTTCATGAAAATGGGAAGCATGGCTTTCAAATGTTATAATGGTACTGAAAATTAGCTTTTGATATCATTTTGATTCCAGATTATTTCGCCCTGGTAATGCACTTTCTTTTATTTTTTTGGCAATGGATTTGTCGCAACTTTTTCGAAAAACCGCTTTACATATTCAAAATCCGTGTAGAAGAACAATAATAGATCACCAGGTTGTGATGTTTCCCAAGCTTTTACGAATGCGTCCAATTCATTAAGAACGATAAATGCCTGATCTTTATGTAACCCTGCTTCTACCGCAGCTTCCTTAAGCAGCCTCGCTACTTCGAGAGGCTCCCTTCCCCGCAAATCATCGTCTTCTTTAATGATGAACAGATCAGAATTCATTGCCGCCACCTTGGATAGTCTGATGAGCTCTTCATCAATGCGGTCCCCCGGCCCTGCCAAAACAGTGATAAGACGATTTTTGTTATAGGCACTGACCGTTTCGAATATGGCCTTTAATCCTGCTTCATTATGGGCATAGTCAATGATGATCGTTCGATCATTCAACTTTTTTAAATTGAAACGCCCTTTGGACAAATTCGTATCAGGCATAAACGTGACAGCCTTCCTTCTTAGTTCTTCCATGGATATGCCTTGGGTTTGGGCTGCGGCTAACGCCTGAAGTAAATTGGCGATATTATGACGTGCATTGCCGGAAATCGTTATTGGAATCATCGTGCAATCCATAAACTGAGAAATGACACCATCTGATGAATGGCAGATCATACCTTGTTCATTGACAAACCAAACTTTACATCCTCTCTTAATGGCGGCCTTCACCTGAGGCTGGGTGGCATCTGTAGAAGTAAAAATCACTTCCCCATCTGTAAAAGCTTCCATGGCAGCTACATTCGGATCATCTGCATTCAGCACACAATAGCCTGTTTTTTGAACGATTTCGGCTACCAGCCTCTTTAATTTTATGAGATCATCCAATGTTTCAATTCCATCACGGCCGAGGTGATCCTCACTAACATTTGTAATGATGCCAACATCACACTGACGAAATGCCAGACCTTCACGCAGAATCCCGCCCCGTGCCGTTTCTAATACAGCTACATCAACTTCAGGATGTGCCAATACCATTTTTGCACTGACCGGGCCACTGCAGTCACCTTGATCCAATACCTTATCGCCGATATATACTCCATCGGAATTCGTCATTCCTACCTTCGTATTTTCATTTGAAAGAAAATAATGAACCAATCGGGTCGTTGTCGTTTTTCCATTTGTTCCGGTCACCGCGATGATCGGTATCGCCGCCTCTTCCCGTGTCGGAAATAAATAATCGATAATGGCTTTGCCTACATCCCTTTTTTTCCCTTCACTCGGATAGTGATGCATTCGAATTCCCGGTGCAGCGTTCACCTCGATTATCGCAGTCCGTGAATGTTCGATTGATTTTGAGATATCCTCACAGATCAAGTCTATTCCGGCTATATCCAAACCGATTGCTTTTGCGGCAGCACGTGCCATATTCTTAATGGTTGGATGGACCTGGTCCGTTACATCTATTGCCTTTCCACCAGTCGAAAGATTTGCATTGCCGACAACTTGAACCACTTCTCCTTGATTCGGAATTGTATCCAGTGTCCGGTTCGATTTTTCCAAATAACACGTCACGGTATGTGTAAGGGGGATTTTTGACATCGGTTTTTCATGACCTTCTCCACGCAATGCATTACGATTTTCCTTTTCTATCAACTTGCGTATCGTTTCCTTACCGTTTCCAATAACATAGGGAGGAAGCCTTAAACTAGCAGCTATAAGTTCTCCATTTACTATCAATATCCTGTAATCATGTCCTTCAATATGTCGTTCGACAATGTACTTCTCCACATGTGGCTCCAAACAATTGACTACATTGAATAGTTCATCCTTATTTTTAATATGGGTGATGACACCCTCTCCCTGTCTACCGTTATACGGTTTTATAACCAGTGGAAAACCCAGCTTGTCCGCTGTGGTAAAGATTTCTTCAATGGAATGGGCAATATCCCCTTCAGGTACAGAAAGGCCACACCCTTTTAATATAGATTTGGTCAATGATTTATCACATGAATTCTCCACGGCAATATTCGAAGTCTGGCTAGAAATTGTCGCCTGGACATACTTTTGCCTTGAACCGGTTCCTATACGTAGTAAACTTTCATCACCCATTCGCTCGACAGGGATATCTTTTGCCTGCGCAGCCTTAAAAATGGCTTCTGTACTAGGCCCCAGTTTATTTTTATAATATAGCTGCTCTATTTGTTTTACATAAAATTGTACATTTATAAGGTTTTCACCATTCAGGATGGCTTCCACAATATCTTTTGCTGCTAAAAAAGCTTGAAGACCTGACTGAGGCTCCTTATAGTCGAAGGTTACATAATAATGACCCTTCTTTTCCATCATTACCGTTTTTCCCCGAATGGCATCAATTCCAGCTAAGTTTTGAAGCTCAATCGTCATATGCTCTAAAATATGTCCCATCCATGTACCTTTTCTAAGCCTTTCAGCAAAACCGCCTCGATACCCTTTTGAACATGTATGGCTTCCCAGGTTCGGGAGCGTCCTCAATAATTTTTCATTGAATCCAGGAATCGAATCAGATGGTTTCTCTTCCAATTCCCCTATATCCAATTCAATGCAAATCGTCGGTGTATAAGCAAAATAATTAGGTCCTTTTAAATAACGGACTCGATTGATAATCATGGTTGGATCCCCTTTTTCATCAACAATTTCCTGGTAAGCAGGTCAAAGCGGTATCCCCTGGTAAGTGCATGAAGATTAAATCCCGAGAGAGTCAACTCTTCACTGCCATTATCGGAAGATGTGATATTGATATAATCACTGTTGCTGCCATCAAGAACTAATACTTGATGTTGGCCAAATACTTCAAAATATCCTTCTTTAACTAAAATTGCTGTATTTTCATCAATGCCAATACCCATAATTTCTTTATTCCCTGCTATCGCACTTAACAGACGGTCAAAGCGGCCACGCTGGGAAAAATGTTGGTCAATTATCAGGTCGTCAAGGAAGCCGAAACCTATCCCAATCTCTACCTTTAACTTATTATCATTCAGCATTGTGTCAGCAGCAACGATCATATGCTTACCTAAAATGGAGGCGCCAGCACTTGTCCCTGCTATCACCATTCCTTTATGCCAGGCATTAGAAAGGGCATGATGGAATTTGGATTTTCCAATCCGCTCAGATAACCGGCTTTGGTTTCCTCCAGTAATGAAGATGGCAGAAAAGGATATCAGCTGTTTACAAATCTCCGGATCGTCTGCATCCTGCCTTGAATCCAGCTTGATCACTTCCACCCTGTCCACGCCTAAATCCCTGAAAATCTTGATATACTCGGTACTCACTTCCTCAGGAATTTCACTCGCTGTAGGCAATATTCCTATTCCGCCATCTGAACGGTTTGCAAGCTCGACAAATTTATTTAATACTTCACCTTCAAGGCACTTATCCTCTGCCCCGCCAATGATAAGTAATTCACCACAATTCATTCCTCATACTCACCTTTACAAATGGATTAAGATCATTAAGTTGCTCTATACAGAACACATAATGACTAGTATGGCAACTTGTCTAGGTCTTCATTCATAAAAATGGCAAACAGCAGAATTTTGTTTAACTTAATGAAAAGAGAGGAAAAGTAATAGAGTAAAAAATAAAAGGAGTGTGCAAAGATGAGCCAAAACCAATTAAAAGAAAAAGTATTGAACATCATCCGTGATCATAAAATAGGAGTTTTATCATCTGTAGAAAATAACAAACCACATTCACGCTATATGACATTTTTTAATGAAGAATTAACTTTATACACGCCAACGAATGCAAATACGGAAAAAATTGATGAAATTGAAAAGAATCCAAATGTTCATATCCTGATTGGTTATGAAAATGAAGGATTAGGCGATTCTTACTTAGAAATCTCAGGTACCTCGAAAATTAACGATTCACAGGAATTAAAAGATAAATTATGGAATGAGTCATTTGAAAATTGGTTTGACAGTCCAAACGATCCAAATTATTTAATCCTTCAAATTAAGCCTGAAAGCATCCGGTTGATGAACAACAATGGTCAACCTCCACAAGAGTTAACATTATAAAAAATTATTATTTGGCATTCACGAGTAAATGCGCGAAACTCACGAGTAAAATGGCGAAATTCATGAGTAAATGTGCGAAATTCACGAGTATATGACCGAAACTCACATAAAATAAAACTATCGCTATAAAAGCCAGTTTAAAACCCGCACTCATATGACTTGAGTGCGGGCTTTTTTCACGATTACACCAACTCTGATTGTATATAATGCAAAATCAGATTGGCCGTATGTTTTAATGAAGAGATATGTGTTCTCTCAAAGGCGTGAGATGCATCAATCCCCGGTCCGATTAGACCATGCACGACATCATACCCTGCCCGGATTGCAGCGGAAGCGTCCGATCCATAATACGGATAAATATCGACACGGTAGTCGACAGCATTCGCTTGGGCAAGTGTGACAAGATGCTGACGCAATTTATAATGATAAGGGCCTGAGGAGTCTTTAGCACAAATGGAAACGCTGTATTCATCCGTCGATTGTCCATCACCGATCGCACCCATATCGACGGCTAAATATTCGACTGTTTTCTCTGGGATATTGGAATTACCGCCATAGCCGATTTCTTCATTGTTGGAAATCAGGAAATGGGTCGTATATGCCAATTTTATCTTTCCTGCGGAAATAAGGTCAATGATATGAAGGAGGATGCCAACGCTAGCTTTATCATCCAAATGCCTTGATTTCAAAAAGCCTGCATCTGTCATTTCCACTCTCGGTTCAAAGGAGACAAAATCTCCAACTGCAATGCCAATGGCCTCCGTTTCCGCCTTGGTTTTCACGACTGCATCGATACGGACTTCAATTGTCTCATCATCACGCTTGGCATCCCCGGCATTTTTATATACATGGACAGAGGTCTGATTGATTAAAATGGTCCCGGTGATAATCGCCCCATCAGCCGTATGGATTTTACAATACTCCCCTTCCACTGAATTCCATCGGAAACCACCGATCATCGTCAATTTAAGGCGGCCATTTGACTTAATTTCCTTTACCATGGCCCCTAGTGTATCGACATGGGCAGTCAGCAAACGATGTTTGCCATCATCTTCTCCTTTTAATGAAGCAAGTAATGCTCCTTTATTCGTGATCTTGTAAGGGACCTGCCTATTTTCCATGAATTCACCCGCATATTTAATGACTTGCTCCGTATAGCCGGAGGGACTGGGTATTGATACTAACTCTTTTATGTAAGATACGATTTTCTTTTCTTCGATAATACTCATACATATCTCTCCTTTCCTCTTTTTTTTATTATATCTATTCATGCCAACTTTTAACATATAAAGGACCGCCAAATGGCGGTCCTTATATCGATTTAACTCATATGGGCCAAAATAGGCAAGATGGCCATGACTAATGTAGTAATGCCATATATCGCCAAATTATCCATATTCATTTTTCTTTTCCATTTATCGCGCCATACTTTATATCTGCTCATATCTTCGTTTCTCATAAAAATCCTCCTCCATGATGAAAGTTCAACTTATTTCAACTTTCTTTGCTTGTCGGAAATTCCTTCATATATTCCAAGAAGGTAATTCTCATTCCGTCTAGGAAAGGCAACAATGTCTGCAATGATTTCCTGAGGTTTCAGTAACCGGCCAACCGATTCAGTAAACAATATTTCTAACTCTCTCTTTGTTCATTAGGATATCTCACTAACATAAATACCACACTTCCAATTACTTACTATATAACCTTAATCCACACCCTTGAAACGCAAAAAAATCGACCGCCCATAAAGGCAGCCGATTGGATTCATACAATTTTTTATTTAGTGACACCGACATTGAACCATTTATATTGTCGCTCCGCTAGGTAATCATATCCCGTAACGCGTTCATTCACTCCCGCCAATTGATAACGGAATAATGTCGGAATGACTGGAACCTCTTCATGGATCAATTCTTGCCACTCATTATATGTGTCGATCCGATATTGATCATCGAAAGCTTCCTCTGAAATCCCTTTAGCAAGAAGCTCATCATTTTTATCATTCACCCAGCGGGTATAGTTAAATTCTGCAGATCTAGACCATAAGCCTGATGGATCCGGATCGGAAGCTACTCCCCATGCAGCTTGGTAAATATCAACTTTGTCATTATCCTTTTTCAAAAGGTCATAGAATGAATTGAACTCATGAAGCCTGCCATCCTGCAATTCAACGTCCAATCCCACTTGTTCCCATTGTTGGATATAATACCTTGCTAAAGGCTCAGAAACATCGGATCCACTCATGGAAGCAAAGTTGATCTTGAACTCTTTTCCATCCGCATCTTCACGAATGCCATCCTTATTCGTATCTACAAATCCTGCTTCATCCAAAAGTTTTTTCGCTTTTTCAGGATCATATTCATATGCTTTTACATCTTTATTGTTATATTTAAAGTTCGGTGTAATGACCGAGTTGGCAGGGAAGCGAAGGCCCTTGAACATCTTTTCGCCAACTTCTTCATTATTGATGGCATAGGCCATTGCCTGACGAAGGCGCTTGTCTTTGAATTTTGGATTCTCATCCATAACATTTTCTTCTTTTTCCTTATCATAATAACCGAAATTGAAACCAATATAGGAATAAGCCAATTCAACTTTGCCCAATAATTCGACATTATCCAATTCCTTGGCCTGTTCATAATGCTCAGCCAGGACCTCAGCTACATCAAGGTCACCATTTTCAAGGGATTTAACGACAACAGACGGATTCACGACTTTCAATGTCACGCTGTCCAATTTTGGAGCACCGCGCCAGTAATCCTTATTCGCTTCGAATTCAACCGCTTCCCCTTGAACGATCTTCTTCACTTTAAATGGTCCAAAACCAATCGGGTTTTTACGGATTTTATCAGAAGATTCCAACTTCGCAATTGGTACATCTTTTAAGTATTCTTTATGAAGCGGATATGTCCATAAACCAGTCGTGACGGATGGATTCCCTTTCTTGAAAGTGAAAGTGATTTTCTTTCCGTCCACTTTAATCCCTGAAATGCTATCGGCTTTCCCTTCATGATACTCTTCCATACCCTCGATTAAAGCCATTTGTTCATCATAGCGTACACCTTTGTAATCTTTGCTTCCCATGACGAGATACGCATATTCTAAATCGGCACCAGTCACAGGCTTCCCATCTTGCCAATTTACATTATCCTTAATCGTAAGTGTAACCGTTTTATGATCGTCTGAAATCTCATAGGAAGCGGCACCTTCATTCGTGAAAACATAGTTTTCGTCTGTATCCAACAAATCTTCATCAAAGAATGTGATAACTTGGTTATCGGGTTCGCCTTGATAGAAAACTTTGTTTAATATCCCTTCAAACGGGGTATTGGATACCAATCCATATGTCAAATGACCGCCTTCAATAGGCTCTCCTTGGTTAGTCGTCTTTGTCGGGAATTTGGAGGTATCAACCTGTTCGACATCTTTCCCTTTTTTCTCTTTCGTTGACGATTTCTCCGTATCATCCGAACATGCAGCAAGCAGTAGAGACGAAATGGCCAATGCACTTAATACCTTACTGTAGCTTTTGATTTTCATATCCTACACTCCCCTTTTTTATCCTCTTCTTTGTCTTGCATCGGCGGCGCGTTTTAACGCTTGACCAACGAAATTTATACTCAGCATCAACACTAAAATCATGAGTGATGCGGGTACCCATATCCACCACTTGTTTTCCAGAACATCTGGATTTTGAGCATAACTGATAAGCGTCCCGAGACTCGGTGTGCTCTCCGGAAGACCGAATCCTAAGAAAGTCAAACTGGATTCTAGGCCAATATTGCCTGCAAGATTCAAAATGAAATTTACGATAATCAGTGAACTGACATTAGGCAGAAGCTGAAACATGATGATTTTCCAATGTGGCGTCCCGAGTGTTTGTGAGGCGTGGATATAGTCCAGCTCACGCTCTGACAAAGCTTTTGAACGAATTAGCCGTGCCTTTCCTGTCCATAAAAACATCGTCATGATCAATATGAAAACATACACATTGAATACTGGTACAATCGTGACTACAACGATGATGAACATCAATTGAGGTAGGGCAATCACGAAATCGATAACACGCATGATCACATTATCGGTTGCCCCGCCAAAGTAACCAGCAAGAAGCCCTAATGATAAACCGATGATTGCCGTGAATAAGGTAATGAACAAACTGATGGTAAATGAGTTTCTCGTACCGATGATCAGTTGTCCGAATACATCCCGGCCACCATAATCGGTACCGAGCCAATAGTCTGAAGATGGCTCCAGATAAATGGAGAGGAAATCGACCTTGGCAATTTCTTTGGCATCCATGAAGAAAGCCGCACCATAAACAAACAGCAAAATAGCTGCTAATATAACCAATGAGCCCATGGCAAGTTTATCCTTTTTAATTTCCTGCCAGATGATTTTGATTCCTGAAGGGCTTACATCTTTCACTTGTATGTTCTTTCCGGTTTCTACTTTCATTTCCATACGACTCACCCCGCCCCTATTCTATCCGTATGCGCGGATCGACCGCACTAAGTATGATGTCCGAAAGAAGGGTGCCAAGCAGAGTGGCAAATCCCGTCATCATGACGATGGCCGTCACTACACTGAAATCCCGCAGACTGACTGAGCTAAGGAAAAGCTGCCCAAGTCCCGGATAACTGAAAATGGTCTCGATTATGACCGCGCCGCCGATCAATCCAGTAATTTCATAACCTAAGAATGCTGCTATCGGTAAAAAAGAATTTCTAAGGATATGACGTGAATATACTTTTGATTCAGGCACTCCCTTTGAACGCGCAGTCCTGACGAAATCCTTGATTTTATTATCGATGATTTCATTTCGCAAATATTGGATCGTACTTGTAGTTGCAATTAATGCTGTACTTAAAGCGGGTAATATCAAATGATTGATCTTACTTACAACATAGGCGAATGTGCCTTCATCCACTTTTGAATCGACACTGCCGCCGGATGGGAACCAATCCAAGGCGAATCCGAAAATGAATAACATGATTAACGCAAAGATGAATATCGGTGTGCCAAACCCTGCATAACTATAACCCGTAACGGTTTTATCCACCCACGTATCGTTATACCTTCCGCTAAGTATGCCTAATGGAATCGCAAGCATATATGTAAAGATCAGAGTGACCAACGCCAGGAACACCGTGTTCCAAAGCCTGTCTTCGATAACATCCATAACGGGCGTTTTATGTGTATAGGAAATACCGAAATCCCCCTGTACAGCATTGGATGCCCACCTTAAATATTGTTGATACCAAGGATCATTCAGACCCAATTCTTCCCTGATCCTATCGAGCTCGGCTGGATTGGCCCTGGGGTTGATTTCCTGGCCTGATAAGGCATCTCCCGGCATGGCTTTGGCCATCATGAAAACGATGATGCTCAATAAAAAGAGCTGCGGGATCATACCTAATAAACGTCTGAGGATAAACTTCCACATATTCTTTCCACCTCCTTATTGTAATGCGACTCTATGTGTTGCCGAGATTGGCTTCAAATCGTAAGCACGTCCATTCTCATCGAAATATTTCGAGTAGGTTGACTCATATTCTGAAGTGAGTTTTTTTCTAAGCCGCACTTTATCCTCACGAACTTCTGGCTCTAAATCCGGAATGGCGGCAATCAGGCGTTTCGTATAAATATGTTGGGGATTTTCATAGATTTCCTCACTTTTACCTTCCTCTACCAATCTACCTCGGTACATAACACCCATCCGGTCACACATATGCCGGATTACGCCTAAATCATGCCCGACAAATAAATAAGTCAAATTGAACTCCTGTTGGAGATCCTGAAGGAAATTCAAAACTTGTGCCTGAACGGAAACATCCAGGGCTGATACCGGTTCATCAGCAATGATCAGCTTAGGCTTCAATGTCAATGATCTGGCTATTCCAATCCGCTGGCGCTGGCCCCCTGAAAATTCATGAGGATACTTGTGAATCGATTCAGGACTAAGCCCGACTTTGTCCAAGAAGTCCTGGACGATTTTCTTTTCCTCCGCTGGTGATAACCGTTCGAAGTTCCTCAGCGGTTCGGCAATGATGTCCAGCACCCTCTTCTTGGGATTCAATGATGAATACGGGTCTTGGAAAATCATTTGGATATCTTTTCTAAATGGTTTAATCTCTTTTCTACTTAATGATGCTAAATCCCTGCCTTCAAACAGGATTTGTCCGGATGTCACATCATTCAGCTTAACCACTGCCTTGCCTGTCGTGGACTTGCCGCTACCGGATTCTCCTACCAAACCATATGTCTCCCCTTGCTGCAGTTCAAAGGAAACACCGTCCACAGCCTTTACGTGATCGACCACCCTTCGGAAAAAACCGCCCCTTATTGGAAAATGCACTTTTAAATTATCTACTTTGAGTAATGTCATGTGTCGATGCATCTCCTTCAGCTTGAAAATAAAATTCCTTATAGCAGGTACATCGTACAAAATGATCGTTGCCCACATCGTGAAGTTGGGGCGCCTCTTCATGCGCATGTTTTGGTATCCAAGGAATCCTATCCTGGAAACGGCAACCTATCCTATCCATTTTCGCTATCGATGGGACGATTCCCTCAATAACGTGCAAACGGTTTTTCTCATTTGTAGCCGAAGGAATCGAATTTAATAACGACCTCGTATATGGATGCAGCGGATTATTGAATATCTCTTTAACAAATCCCGTTTCCACTACCTGTCCGGCATACATGACAACGATCCTGTCAGCGACCTCTGCAACGACGCTCAGATCATGTGTAATTAAGATGATCCCCATTTTTGTCCTGCTTTGGATATCTTTCAGCAAATCAAGTATTTGCGCTTGAATCGTAACATCCAGTGCCGTCGTGGGTTCATCGGCAATGACCAGTGCAGGGTTGCAAGCAATGGCAATCGAAATCATCGCCCTCTGCCGCATTCCACCCGAGAGCTCATGCGGATATTGCTTGTACGTCCGTTCAGGATAAGGAATTCCGACTTGTGTCAAAAGCTCTATTGTCCTGTTCTTTTTTTCATCCCTGGAAAGTTCAGTATGGTAATCCAGATTCTCCTCGATCTGTTTTCCAATTGTCATGAGCGGGTTCAAAGCCGTTAAAGGTTCCTGGAATATCATGCCCATTTCCTTACCACGGACTTTATTCATTTGCATATCATTCAACTTTAGTAGATTTTGGCCATTATAATTTATGGTTCCTTCGGATTTCGTTCTCTGCTTATTATGTAATTGCATGATAGATAAGGCCAATGCACTCTTTCCACAACCTGATTCACCAACAACTGCAACAATTTCATTTTCATTCACCGTAAATGAAACATCATCCACCGCTGCATGATATTTGTTACGGATTCGAAATGAGGTAGTTAGGTTCTCTATTTGCAAAATAGCTTTCTTCATCCTTGATCCCCCTAAACTATTTTATCGAGAAAATAACTAATCTTCTGATAATTATTTAAAATTTTAATCAATTTTTTACATTTATACAATAGTTTTCATCCAAAATAATCACATTTTTTTCATATTTTATAACTACAGGAATATTTTTCTGCAATAAAAAATCATTTTCTTTATGACTGTTATACAGTAAAGTTATGAAGCCCGGTTATTTGTGCAGAACGATTATTTAAAAATTTATTATTCTTAAATAACTATCGATAAGTTTATATCTATTTATTGAACATATCGATTTACATACCTTAATATGATTTAGAATAAAAATATTTTAATATTTCAGAAAAGTTAGTTTAATTGTAAGGATATCATAAAATAGGTAATTATTTCATATATATTTCGATACTTTCGAAAAAACAACTAAATTTATTAAATGTAATGAAACCTTTTTAAAACAGATCCGTAGAAATCGGTAGCAAATAAATGATGAGGTGATTGAATGTATTCACAAACTGTACAGACATATATGCCTTCCGTCATGAGGACGTTCGCGTTATCTCTAGCAGTTTCCGTTTTAGGGATGGCTCTCGGCACTTTTATTCCGCCATCTTTGTTTCTTCCCTTAGCGATCCTCGAGATCGCCATGTTGATTGGAGCATTCATCATGCGGAGGAAAAAATCCATCGGGTACACATTCTTGTATAGTTTTACGTTAATTTCAGGAATAACCACCTATCCGATCATTGCACACTACTTAGCAGCTGCAGGGGCAAATGTGGTGATCTTAGCCGGTGTTACGACGACAGTTGTATTTGGAGGACTGGCGGTTTATGCGACAACCACCAAAAGGGATCTTTCTTTCTTGGGAGGCATGTTATTTGCAGCCTTGCTGGCTTTAGTGGTCATTAGCCTTTTCAACATTTTCTTTCCATTAAGCTCTACAGCCATGCTGGTCGTTTCATTTATTGGTATTTTAGTTTTCAGTGGTTATATTTTATATGATTTCAATCGAATGAAGCATTACGGGGTAACAGCCGAAGAAGTACCGCTCATGGCCCTGAATCTATATCTTGATTTCATTAACCTTTTCATTAACATCTTACGTTTCTTTGGTATTTTAGCAAGTGATGACTAAAAGGATGGTATCCAATCCTACATGGTAACAGAAAAAGACGCTTGGCTGTCCAAGCGTCTTTTCACGTATGTGCCCATTTGGGTAAAAAAGCATCTATCAGGTATTTTATATAAATCACTGTATAAAACCAATTCATGAGAGTTCCCCAAAAATTTTGAACCCCTGGCAATGAACTGCTGAAGGTACCGTATCTTATTTATATAATCCTGGATTTGATTGATCGGTCCATGGCAGTTTCACACCGAAGGTACTTGCAATGAACTGTGTATCTTCTCTTCTTTTTTTCCTTATTTGGGCCCGTTGTTTTGCCGATTCATTTAAATTCATTTCCATCTCTGTTTCGGGAACCAAACGCGGAACCGGAATTGGTTTACCTACTTCATTAATGGCAACAAAGGTCAAAAAGGAAATGACGCATAAATTCCGATCTCCTGTAACTAAATCCTCCGCAATCACCTTCACGATGATTTCCATTGATGTTCTGCCCGTATACGTCACGAAGCTTTCAAGGCAAACTGCATTTCCTTCGTGAATAGGGTGCAGGAAATCGACAGAATCAGTTGATGCCGTCACGACGTTGCTTCTCGCATGCCGCATGGCGGATATAGCCGCTACATCATCAATGTATGCCATTAATTTGCCTCCGAACATCGTACCAATATTATTTGTATCCGGCGGGAGGACAAGGCTTGTTTTTATGACCAAAGAATCCCGGCAATGTTTTATTTCTTCCATGGTGACTGCACTCCTTTTTGTCTGATTTCTCACTAGTCCACTTTATCGAATTCTTACCTGTAAAGCAATATACATGCTTATTTTCCTGCTATTAGTTAAAATTATTCGGCCTTAAAATAAAGCGCCACACTTTCACTGCCCTTTTGGTTGCTTGCCTTGTTGCAGCTCACGCAGGCTCAAGCCAAATGTCATTTGTAAATGAGGATAATCCTTAAACCCTGCCCAATCCCCGCCCCAATCAAAACCTAACCCTTTAGCGATGGTTACGACTTCCATCCAATCCGACTTCCCATTATGATTGCCATCATAACCCATATCCCAAATGGCCTCGCCTTGTTTGTTAAGGAGGGCAAAATCTATCGCCAAACCGAAATTATGAAGCGACTCCCCTCCTTTTGCATTCGTTACGACTTTGCCCTTGGTTAATCGGCCTTTTTCATAGAGTTCATTTTGCTCGGCTACTGACCGGAACCCCGCTGTAATGATTATCGGGATGCCTTTGTCATTAGCCTGTTGAATGAGCTCATCTTTTTTTTCGGCAACGATCGGATTAAGCTCGTCAGTCAGTTTGATTTCATCTAGATCAGGCGGAAGCATATACTTGAACAAGAGCCCCAACAATAATCCGAAAAAGCCCAATACCAAACATGTCCTTACCCAAGTAGCTTTCACTGAAAAATCCTTCCTTTACGAATAACAGTCAGAAAGTGAAAAACTCAACCAAAGACGGATGAGTTTTTCTTCTATTATAACTTTGATTTCAATTCTTCTATTTGCATTAAATGCCGTTTTTCATGAAGTCCCACGAAAGTAATCCATTGCTTCAAGCTTAATTCTTTAAACAAAGGGTGAGGAAAAGACTTTTGTTCGAGATCATTTCGTTTTGCATGATCAACACTTGTATAAAGGCTTTGCGGGATTCGGACAACTTATCCTTAACCTTGCTCAAAGTTTGGAATGATTCTGACGGAAATGACAAATGGCGGGGCCTGATCCTTCAATCCTCGATTTAAAGTAAGCTCGATTGGTTTATCCACAGCTGGAATGCTTTCATCGCTTTTCAATTTATCGGCAATATTCTTGTTATGGCCCTCTCCATTAAATATAAATGATCCAATATCTGAATGATGCTCCAACGCCCTTTTTCAGGATGGGCGTCCAGTTGTTCATCCGATAGTCCTTTGACCGCAATTAAAAGTTCTTCCCTGATATTTTCATTTTATAGCATCTCCTCTTATGGCCTAGCTAATCTCCTTTAATTATTCCATTTTCTATATGAATGTGTAAAATAATAATGCTTTTTGACAGAAACGAACCGATTTATAGTTGTCTATTTTCCGAAAAGCTCTATGATAGTCATAAAGGTAAAATTCACCTAATACAAATGACTTCCGAAATTCCATATAGCTCCAAATAGCAATGACTTTGCGATGTTGTAAGCAATAATAAAGAACATAAAGAAAAATCATTACAGC
The DNA here is from genome assembly GCF_042787975.1 of Peribacillus sp. YIM B13482. Classification (NCBI taxonomy): domain Bacteria; kingdom Bacillati; phylum Bacillota; class Bacilli; order Caryophanales; family Bacillaceae; genus Peribacillus; species Peribacillus sp. YIM B13482. The sequence continues at coordinate 60,876 of NZ_JBHZPF010000015.1, read as the reverse complement.
TCACATACTATATATACAAAACTATAGGTAGTATGTGAGGAGACAATACCTATAGGGAACCTAATGCCACACCTAAATCATTGAATAAAAAAAACGTTGAAGTTGCTAACCCTTTTCGCTCAGTATTTACTGACTGAACAGAAGAGTTTGCATAGCAGGTTGAAGAACACCAAACTCTTCTCCTATGATTGCTCCCGCACTTAAAAATGCATTCATGGTATGTGCTTGACTCAAAATGATCATACCTATGATAAAAATTAATACGAATGGATAGACTATATGATTTGCTCCTTTACGATCAAATAGTTTTCCAACAAATGGACGTGACAGTTTTATAAAGAGTGCGAAGATTACAAAGAAATAACTTGTAATAGATGTCATACCTAATGCCTCAGCATAAATAGGGATAAAAGTAAAATACGCCCGCATAAGCAAAAGTAAGAACAGCAGCCATTAAATCAATGGGAACAGTCCCAATCTCAAAAAAACCCGGTTAAGGGAATCTTTTTTATGTATGTCCGTTATCCGGGGTAGAATTCAGCCTTCTGTGCATTTTTTACTTTCATTTGAAATGATACCTTTCCAAAATCCGATTCGTAATGAGCTGATATCCCTTTTCATTGGGATGAATCTTATCACTGAAATACTCGGTTTTCTTTTTATTCTCAAAAAGATCATTTGTAGGAATGAATACCATCCTTTTATCCTTTTTCGCTATTCCCATTATTGATTGGTTATAATCTTGGATGTGCTTTTCAAGTTTTTGATTATCTTTAATCGGATTATACAGTCCCACTACAAGTATATCCGCTTTATCGTTTGCCTTTATCAGTGTCGAAGTAATCTTATCAAGATGGTTGATATACTCCCGTTTACCCTCATCGATTTTTCGATCACTTATTTTCTTCAAGTCACCGCCGTTACTATTGATCAAGTCATTGGTTCCAATATAAACGATGAAAGTATCGGCTTTATCAAGTTTCGATTTAATGCGGTAATCATCAAGCTGATTCATGACCCCATCCGTTTCCTGACCTTTTATACCGTAATTCCAAAAACTCACTTTTTGTTCCGATTCCGGATTATTCAATTCATCCTCCAGACCTTCTACATATCCCTCCCCGTCCTTATCCCCTTTTCCAAAGGTTAACGAATCTCCAAAAGCCATTACCCTTTGCACATCTTTCGACTCCGAGGCCTGAAATTTATATGCAGCAAAACAAATAACTAGTACAATAATTAACAAACCTGCTACTTTTTTCATTGGTTTCTCCTTTTGTCTATTTACTATGAAGTATTTCATCATTTTAAATACCCAAAAATCTGTAGTTTTAACATACAAAAATGAATTGTCAGATAAATAGTAAAGAGTGTATGATAATATAAAACTTTCAATGGATTGGGCTTCATTCACCGGCCTTTATGTAAGCGGGATGATACCCTTTATTCTGGAGATTGAATATAAATGATAGATAGGAGTTTAAATGATGGCAGAGCACATAGAGTTTAGGGAGGCAGCACTTTCGGATTTACCCAGAATCGTTGAAATATATAATTCGACAATTGCTTCAAGAATGGTCACGGCAGATACGGAACCTGTATCCGTACAATCGAGGGTTAAATGGTTTGAGGAACATCATTCAGAAAGTCGACCGCTATATATCATTACTATAGAAGGGCAAACTGCCGGATGGATGAGCTTTCAATCTTTCTATGGCCGGCCAGCTTATGATTCTACGGCCGAAATCAGCATTTATATCGATGATTATTTCCGGGGAAAAGGAATCGGACAAATTTCGATTCAAAAGGCAATTGAAGTGAGCCCTAAATTAGGGGTGAAAACTTTATTAGGTTTCATTTTTGCCCACAATATACCTAGCCTGAAGCTTTTTTCAAAATTCGGGTTTGAAAAATGGGCAAATTTGCCTCGAGTTGCAGAGCTCGATGGCATTGAAAGAGATTTGATTATACTTGGGAAACGTGTCGATAATTAAAATATTCATTTAAAGCTATTGCCTTGAGCAGTAGCCTTTTTCGGATTAAGCGAGGCCGAAATGGAGAATTTAGAAATACCTATATCCTTTCTTAAGGGAAAAATATTCAGAATCTCTTTTATTTGTTAAAGCATTCAACAGCGTATCCAATTCTTGGCTTGCTTGAACAGTTAGAAGACTTGTTAAACCATAAATTGCCGCCAATTTGATCATTTCTTGTCTCTTCTCTTCTACTTTTTCAACAGTTACCTTCTGGCAAAGCATCAAGCCACCTCCCATTTATTCAATTTTTTTACACCTTCATCATAATGAAAATTATAGTTAAAATCAACTATTCATTTGAAATCAAATGTGTAATTTTACAGTTTAAATGTGACAAAAAGCCTATTTCATTTTCTAAATATGTATATATTGTGTCATCCCCTATATAAACATAAATAAAAAAAGCATCCACAAGTATAGACTGCGAATGCTTACATCATATCCCTTATCCCAAGATTATAGCCTATCGATTACTATGTCATCCATTCCGAAGGAGACTGGTTATTAGGTCTATTTATTACAATCTTATATTCATTTTCAAGTACTTTTAACGGGGCATCATAAAGGTGCCTTTCATCAGAGGTTTTGTATACTCCATTGGCCAATAACTCTTCAATAAGCATTGCCTTCCTCTGTTCAATCCTCTTAAATAATTCTGCCATGTAAATGGCTCCTTTCCTAGTCATCATAGAGCCCGCTTCTAGTTGAGCTAAACTGTATTAACCGGTTTGATTTCACCAAATTATATATACCTTTTCTAGTATGCCACTAAACGTTATTCCGCAAAAATAAAAGCCTCTTCTAATTCAAGAAGAGGCTTACAGTGTCCGTACGGCTCTTCTTATCTTCCAAGCAAATGCTTGTTGGATTTAGCACAGTTCCCAAAATGGGTCTGCTGCCGAGGTTTCTTTGGGCCAAGTCCCTCCACCTCTCTGGATAAGAATTCAATATATAAATGATGTAGAAATGATTTTATCCCAATAAACATCAAAAGTCAATTACCTGGTTCTTCCTTTTCCACTTGCCATAAATGGGTTTCCCCTTTCAAATGTGGGTTGCATTTTCTTGTCTTTCTGATATGATGTCAGTAATTACATACAATTCACACCACTAGGGGAGTCTTTTTTTAGACTGAGATGGAATTAGTTCCGGACCCTTTGAACCTGAACCGGCTCATACCGGCGGAGGGAAGTGGATGATATCGTCCATTTGCAGACTTTATCCATCTACCCCGTTCCGTATTCAGGAGCGGTTTTTTTTATGGATGTAAATAGGGGATCTATTCTAAAGGAGGATGAACAATGGAGAATACTAAATTAGAAACCTTCAGTGAAAGACTTCATGGACGGGCAAAAGAAATTTGGAAAAGGAACCATTCACATCCCTTTGTCCAGGCAATTGGAAACGGCACGCTACCTGAAAAAAAATTTTCTTATTATTTGAAGCAGGACTATATCTATCTCATGGAATATTCCAAGCTTTTTGCTCTAGGTGTCATCAAAGCTCATAATATCGAAACCATGGCAAGATTTTCCAGTATTTTAAACGAAACTCTTCAAGTGGAAATGGATATCCATCGGCAATATGCTTCGGAATTCGGAATCAGTACCAAGGAATTGGAAGAAACAGAACCTACGCCTACCACTTTAGCCTATACGGGTTACATGCTAAATGCAGCTCAGCATGGGACTTTGGCAGACCTCATCGCTTGTCTCCTACCATGTGCTTGGGATTATTATGAAATTGGTTTGATATTAAAAAAACAAAATGGTGAAGCATTGGAAAACAACCGCTACGCAGATTGGATAAGGTCCTATTCATCTCCTGAATTCGGTGAGGCACACAAGTGGCTGATTGCTTTATTGGAAGAATTAACAAGAGGCATGCCTGAAAAGGAACTTCTGAGATTAGAAAAGCACTTTTTGGTGACTTCCCGATATGAATATTTATTCTGGGATATGGTTCAAAATGAACAAGATTGGCCACTGTAGGTATTGGCCATGATGATGAATCCAATCAAGAAAATGACGTTGACTGCCATGATCACGGGTATAACGACTCTGACCAGTTCAATTATTTTCATCCCTGTCGGATTTGCTAAAATCTTCCCTATACAGCATCTGGCAAATGTCCTGACAGCCGTTTTATTGGGGCCTGCCTATTCGGTAACACAAGCTTTATTAGTTTCCATCATTAGAAACATGTCTGGTACCGGTTCAATTTTCGCCTTTCCTGGCAGCATGATAGGTGCACTATTGGCTGCCGTCCTTTATCGAAAAACACAAAGCTTGAAATTCGCCTGTCTAGGGGAAGTGATTGGGACCGGCATTCTCGGATCCCTATCCTGTTATCCACTTGCACTCCTCCTATTGGGGGAAAAAGCTGCTCTTTTTGGTTTTTTACCAGCTTTTATGCTTAGTTCATTCGCAGGTGCGCTTTTAGCTTTCATATTACTTAAAATACTTCTAAAAAATAATTATATGAAGGGGATTTTTTATGAAAACAGCATTAACCATCGCAGGCTCTGATTCAGGGGGCGGTGCTGGAATACAAGCAGATTTAAAAACATTTTCTGCACATGGTGTCTTTGGAATGTCTGCCATTACAGCTGTTACTGCACAAAACACAATGGAAGTGCGTTCAGTTCAGGCCATCGAAACAGCTATCATCTCGGATCAAATTGCTGCCATCTTTGAGGATATTCATGTCGATGCAGTAAAAATAGGAATGCTTGGATCAAAAGAAATAGTGAAAACAGTCGCTGCGTCCATTAAAACCTACTTACCTTCCATCGTTATCCTTGACCCAGTCATGATTTCAAAAAGCGGCCACCATTTGCTAGACGAAAAAGCTGTCACTGCCTTAAAAATGGAATTGCTTCCGCTTGCAACACTTGTAACCCCGAATGTACCAGAAGCGGAAGTCCTTACTGGCTTGTCGATTCGAACGAAACAAGATTTTTACAGGGCATGCATATCCATACATGAACTAGGTTCTAAAGCCGTTTTACTTAAAGGGGGCCATGCAGCAGGAAATCCAAACGATCTTTTTTATGATGGAACTGACTTCCAATGGATCAAGGGAGAACGCATTCATACACAAAACACACATGGTACAGGCTGTACCCTATCATCCGCCATTACATCCAACCTGGCAAATGGACTGCCATTGAAAGAGTCGATTGAACTGGCCAAGACCTATATTTCCGAAGCGATACGTAATAGCTTTTCAATCGGTAGGGGGCATGGACCTGTCCATCATTTTCATTCATTTTCAAAAAAAGAACGGAGTGACTTAATATGAATGTTGCTGCAGCCGATTTATTCGTGAAAGTACGAGAAAGAAAACCTCTCGTTCACCAAATCACCAACTTTGTTACGGTCAACGACTGTGCCAATGTCACCCTTGCCATCGGTGGCTCACCTGTAATGACATCGAGCCCCAGTGAAGTGGCGGATATGGTCAAATTAGCGAATGCATTGGTCCTGAATTTCGGTACGATTGATGATAAAGCCTTAGAAGCAATGGAGATTGCCGGCAAGACGGCAAATGCCCTGAATATCCCAGTCATTTTGGACCCGGTGGGAGTGGGTGCCACCTCCTATCGGACAGAGAAAGTCACAGAGCTCCTAAGTAAGGTTACTTTCCAAATCATTCGCGGAAATGCGAGTGAGATCCTACGATTGATGGGGGGGGATATCGTTACACGCGGAGTGGATTCAGGGGAACTAGCGATTAGCAATGCAGAGCTGGCTGCACAAGCAGCAAATAAATTGAATAGTATCATCGTGGTCAGCGGGGCTAAGGATGCGGTCAGCGACGGAAAACATACGTCAATTATCGACAACGGGAATCTCCTTTTAACTAATGTCACTGGTACCGGATGCATGGCCACAGCTCTTATCGGCACCTTTTCCGGAGTCACGGACGATTTCTATTCTGCGGCAATTGCCGGTATCTCGACCATGAGCATTTCAGGGGACCTGGCAGCTGCAAAACTTCAAGAAGATGAAGGGACAGGAACGTTTCGAGTGCGATTAATGGATGCAATATCAAGAATGGATAAGGAAATCTGGATGCATGAGGTGAAAATAAATGAAGAAGTCCCAAATTGATTTAAGTCTATATTTAGTTACGGAAGAGTCGATAGCAATAGAAGAATTGACCAAAATCATTGCAGAATCGGTTTCAGGAGGAGTTTCGATCGTACAACTTAGAGAGAAAAACAATTCCTCCCTCTCCTTTTATAAAAAGGCTTCTGAATTAAAACAGTTATTGAGCGAGCTGTCCATTCCCCTTATCATTAATGACCGGGTAGATATAGCACTCGCTGTTGAAGCGGACGGAATTCATATTGGGCAAGATGATCTTCCACTGCCTGTCATCAAACAAATGGTTCCTGACGATATGATTGTCGGTGTTTCAGTCTCCACACTTGAAGAAGCTCTCGAAGCCGAACAAAATGGAGCAGACTATATCGGAGTCGGTTCCGTTTTCCCTACGAAGACCAAACAAGATGCAACGCTAATGGCCATTGAAGATTTGGAGGAAATTTGTCGCAGCGTATCGATTCCTGCCGTAGCAATCGGGGGTATCACAGCCGATAACATTTCTTCACTTTCAGATAGCGGGCTATCCGGTACCGCAGTCGTTTCAGCAATCATGAATGCAGATAGTCCAAAGATTGCCTCCGAACTCCTTTTAAAAATAATAAAAGACTTTAAGTAAAGAAAAGAGGGGACTGATTGGTCCCCTTCCTTCGTTTATGTCAAAACGGTATTCTTTGTTTCCTTCCCAAAAGCCACAGCAGTGGCTCCCACTAGAATAGCAATTGTAAATATGGTGAAAATCGTTGAAATCGGGGTACCGGCAGCAACTAAATACCCTACAAGCAATGGCCCCAGGACACCGCCAATCCTGCCAATACCAGCAGCTAGCCCTGTACCGGTACCACGAACTGCAGTTGGATACTGCTCAGGTGTATACGCATAAAGCGCACCCCATGCCCCTAAGTTGAAGAAAGATAGGAACATTCCAGAAACTATCAGCAGTGCCAACCCCTCTGCCGATCCAAAGAAAAAGGCACTGATGGCTGTTCCAATTAAGTATGTGATCAAAACGAATTTACGACCCATCTTCTCTATCAGCCATGCAGCTGAAAAATAGCCCGGAAGCTGTGCAAGCGTCATGATCAAAACATATTCAAAGCTTTGAATCATACTGAATCCTTTTAAGACCATCACACTTGGCAGCCATAAAAACATCCCATAATAAGAAAAGACCACGCAAAACCAAAGAATCCACAAAACAAGGGTCTGGCGAGAATATTCCTTTTTCCAGACACTTTTCATGTTGCTTATTACTGTTGGTCTCTGCTTCTTTTCAAGTTCCGTAAATTTCGGTGAATCTGGTAGCTTCAAGCGCAGATACAGTGCATATAAAGCGGGAACTGCACATAATATCAACGCAACCCTCCAACCATAAGCCGGAATGATGAAATAGGAGATGAGTGCTGCCAATATCCAGCCAACCGCCCAAAAACTTTCAAGGAGGACGACAACCCTTCCCCTTTTACTAGCATCAACACTTTCAGAAACCAATGTCGATGCAACCGGAAGTTCGCCTCCAAGTCCCATTCCAATCAAAAATCGCAATATCAAGAACAAGCTGAGTGTACCGACTGCTGCAGACAGGCCACTTGCGATTGAAAACAATAATAATGTAATGATAAAGACATTCTTGCGTCCGACCCTGTCAGCCATCGCACCAAAGAAAACAGCTCCGACAGCCATCCCTATAGAGTTTATGCTCCCTATCCAGCCAACCTGTTCACTGGTTAAGTTCCATTCCTGTTTCAAAGCAACTATAATGAAAGAAAGCATACCGACATCAAGTGCATCGAACATCCACCCTAGACCCGCAACACCTAATAATTTACGCTGCGATATCGTTTTAACATCATTTCCCATATATTCCTCCTGAAGAACTTTAGACCTTCTAGTTATTTTATCCCTATTCATTTTAACTATTAACTTTAATTTCCGCTATAGTATTTACACATGTCATGACAAAAAAACATCATTCGTTTATAAATGAAGAATGACTCTTGATTGGGGTATTATGTCGAATGATAAAGATTGAATATTCCTTTTTTTTCATTTATTATAAAAATTGGCATAGATCATAGCGTTATCAAATAAGTCATCATGTTTTGCCCAAGATATTCATTTTATTCAGGAGGGTACTTATGACAAATCTAACGTTAGAAGTAAGTGGAAAGCTGCAAAAATTTTTAACAGGACCAAAAAAGCTTTATATTAATGGTCAGTTTGTAGAAAGTGCTTCAAAAAAAACCTTCTCCACTCCTAATCCTGCTACAGGACAAAAACTTGCCGAAGTATATGAAGCAGATAAAGAAGATATCGACTTAGCAGTCAAAGCTGCACGCAAAGCCTTCGATGAAGGTCCTTGGTCAAGGATGAGCGCCGCTACCCGCAGCAGGCTTATGTATAAGCTGGCAGATTTAATGGAAGAAAACAAAACTGAACTTGCTCAATTGGAAACGCTGGATAATGGGAAACCAATCAGTGAAACTACCAATGCTGACATCCCTTTAGCTATAGAACATATGAGATATTTTGCTGGCTGGTCCACCAAGATTGTTGGACAAACCATTCCGGTAAGCGGAAATTACTTTAACTACACAAAACACGAGGCTGTTGGTGTTGTGGGACAAATCATCCCATGGAACTTTCCGCTTCTTATGGCGATGTGGAAACTTGGAGCGGCACTTGCTACAGGCTGTACGGTCATATTAAAGCCTGCTGAGCAAACACCGCTTTCCGCACTTTATTTGGCTGAATTGTTCGCTGAAGCCGGTTTCCCTGATGGGGTGGTCAATATCGTTCCCGGCTTTGGTGAAACCGCGGGACAAGCACTTGTCGACCATCCGCAAGTAAATAAAATTGCATTTACCGGTTCGACTGAAGTTGGAAAATTGATCATGCGTTCCGCGTCATATTCATTGAAACGGGTCACATTGGAACTTGGTGGGAAATCCCCAAACATCATCCTACCCGATGCGGATTTCTCAAAAGCCATACCTGGAGCTTTGAATGGGGTCATGTTTAACCAAGGGCAGGTATGCTGTGCCGGATCCAGGGTTTATATTCAAAAGAAACATTATGACAACGTTGTTGCCGATATGGCCAGCCATGCAAAAAATATCAAACAAGGGGCAGGTTTAGATCCAAGCACACAAATTGGGCCGCTTGTTTCCCAGGAGCAGCAAAATCGGGTAATGGGCTATATTGAAAAAGGGAAAAACGAGGGCGCGGAAGTCCTTGTCGGCGGTAACAAACCGGGTGAACAAGGCTACTTTGTTTCTCCTACCATATTCGCTGGTGTTGAAGAGGAAATGACGATCGCTAAAGAAGAGATTTTCGGGCCGGTCATTGCCGCAATGCCATACGAGGATTTAGACGATGTCATTAACCGCGCAAATGCCAGTGAATATGGATTGGCTGCTGGCTTATGGACAAGCGATTTAGCCAATGCCCATTATGTTGCAGGAAAACTCCGTGCTGGTACAGTGTGGGTGAACTGTTATAACGCTTTCGACGCGGCTTCCCCGTTCGGCGGTTACAAACAATCAGGAATCGGACGTGAAATGGGATCTTATGCACTTGATAACTATTCGGAAGTGAAAAGCGTCTGGATCAATTTGGGTAAGTGATTTTTTGAATATTAGAAAGGGGGTCTCAAAGAGACCCCCTTTCTTTCAGTCCGTGATGAACTGAGAAACAACAAAATTATTGCGACTATTCAAACCTTTCCGATAGTCTTTCCTTCTTTAGTTTTGGTAGGTTGAAACATGGACAAAAAGAATGTTGAAGGCACCTTTACTGCTGGAGCTAGCGCGGGTGTACGTGTTCAAACGCCGGTGATGGTGTTGAGGCGGCCATTAATCACCTAAGTGAAATCAATTGGGAATGTTATGTGGACCATGATTTACTGAAAAGTTGTTTTTGATCTTATAATCTTTCATAGAACTATAAAGTTTTTCCATACAACGATGTAAAAAGTTTCTTTTTTATATGACAATAAGTACAATTATAGATGTAGAAAATGGAAAAGGAGTTTTTAAATGATGAGTGATTTTCAAACGAATTTAGAAAAATATGCAGAACTGGCCGTTAAGGTCGGCGTTAATATCCAAAAAGATCAAACCCTGGTTGTAAACACTACATTAGAGGGAGCTGACCTTGTGCGTCTCATCGTAAAAAAAGCATATGAGAACGGCGCGCGGAATGTCATCGTTAATTGGAATGATGATATCGTTGCACGTACCAAATATGAACTGGCTCCTGATGAGGTGTTCCACGAGTACCCAAAGTGGCGGGCAGAAGAAACGATCGAACTTGCGGAAAACGGAGCTGCGTATCTGTCCGTCATCTCCTCAAGCCCTGACTTATTGAAAAGTGTACAACCTGAAAGGATTGCCAACTTCCAAAAGGCATCCGGGACTGCTCTGAAGAAGTGGCGTCAGTATATGCAATCGGATAAAGTAAGCTGGTCCATAGTCGCCGTCCCTTCAAAGGCTTGGGCTGATAAAGTATTTCCTGAAGAAGCAGAAGGAAAACGCGTTGATATGCTATGGGAAGCCATTTTCAAGGCAGTTCGTGTTGATGTGAAGAATCCTGTAGAGGCTTGGAAAAAACACGATGATACCCTGCATGAAAAGGTTGATTATTTAAATGATAAGCATTACCAAAAATTGCATTACACGGCTCCTGGAACCGACCTGACAATCGAGTTGCCTGACAAACACCTTTGGGTCGGAGCAGGAAGCGTTAACGTACAGGGTCATGAATTCATGGCTAACATGCCAACCGAAGAAGTGTTTACGGTTCCATTGAAAACAGGTGTTAACGGTACGGTTTCCAGTACGAAACCCCTTAGTTATGGCGGCAACATCATTAATAATTTTTCCGTAACCTTTAAGGAAGGACGGATCATTGAAGTAAAAGCTGAAGAAGGGGAAGAAATCCTAAAACAATTGGTTGAAACGGATGAAGGTTCACACTATCTTGGGGAAGTGGCACTCGTTCCATTCAACTCACCGATTTCCCAATCGAATGTTTTATTCTTCAATACATTATTCGATGAAAACGCGTCAAACCATCTCGCTATCGGCAGCTCCTATGCTTTCTGTATTGAAGGCGGAAAAAATATGAGTCCAGAAGAGCTTGCAGAAAATGGGCTGAATGAAAGCCTTGCACATGTCGATTTCATGATTGGATCCGTGAAAATGAACATCGACGGCATCAAACAGGATGGCACTTCAGAACCTGTCTTCCGTAATGGGGATTGGGCGTTTTAATTAAAGGGTTGATATAGAGGGGTTTTGAAGGTCCATAACCTTGAGTGGTCACAGAATTGGTCACATTTCATTAGATTTAAACAAATTATCTAGCTCATCAGCCACGTGTTTCTGCATACTAGGAAGCACGTGGCTATAAAGTGTACAGTTTATTTTGGAAGTCCCTTTAAATAGTCACCTGTTGATGCTCTTTAATTAATTTGTCTAGTGTTGGTTTTGATCCACCTAATTCCTTTGCAAGCTGAGAATTCGATAGTTCTCGAATGGTATATCTTTTATATTGCTTGTCGAAGTCTGGAATCAATACTTCTTTCCTTCCTTACTACTTTCCTGCTGCTTTACTATATGATACTCATGGAAAACAAGCCATTTATATACAGGTTATGAATAAAATTTTGTATATAAACAGTATTAAATATTTGTGTTATTGAACTCAAACCAGCGTCTAATAAGGCAAATGTTCATTTTAAAATAACTTCATGTGCAAAATTAACTAATATTACTTAATTAGGCTAGTAACAACCATGTCCGTGATGACCGCCATAACCCATACCGTATCCAGAATGACCGCCATAGCCCATACCATAACCAGAATGACCGCCATAACCCATACCATAACCAGAATGACCGCCATAGCCCATACCATATCCAGGATGACCGCCATAGCCCATACCATAACCAGGATAACCACCATAGCCCATACCGTATCCAGGTTGACCGCCATAACCCATGCCATAACCGCCTAAACCGCCATAACCCATGCCATAACCAGGATAACCGCCAAAGAATTGTCTTTCCATTTATATCTCCTCCTCAAATTGCTTCAAAAATAGTGTATGTGTCCATATTCAAAAAGGAATAGACATTTGCCTATATTAAAAATTCACAAGTGTTTACAGACAATTAGCCAGTCAAAAAAGGTATGGGGGAGAATATGAAGAAGCATTTAATGGGCAATGGATTGATATTAATTTTCCCGATCCTAAAATTAGTTTTAGGCATCCTCATTCCTTTTATAATATCCGAATGTGCAGAACCTTTTTAAATATGCTCTGTTCAAGGCAAAAGATCTCACAATACGTCCACTTATCACGTTTAGGAAGCTACATAATATATCATTGGAATATCTTGAACACATTTTTTATTCCCAAATATGTTATACTATTAATAAAGAGGGTGCATAAATTGAAAAGCAATAAGTATAATACTGGCGAAACAGTAACTATTCAGGATACTAATGAATTAGTAACCATTAATAAATGGGCATACGTAAAGAACATGAAAAGATATTCTTATACTGTAAAAGAACATCCAACTACTTTTTTCTTTGAAGAAGAATTAAAAAAAGCTTAATAACACGTCCCTAAAACCCTACTCCGCTCAGAGTGGGTTTTTTTATGCCTTCATTTTTTAAAACAATAAAAAACAGACTCCAGTAGAGGAGTCTGTTCATATAGGTTACGATTTAATTTTAAAATTAAGCTTTTTGAACGTTAGCAGCTTGAGCTCCACGAGCACCTTGCTCAACGTCGAAAGTTACTTTTTGACCTTCGTCTAAAGATTTGAAGCCTTCGCTTTGGATAGCTGAGAAATGTACGAATACGTCGTCTCCGTTTTCACGTTCGATAAATCCAAAACCTTTTTCTGCATTAAACCATTTAACTGTACCTTGTTCCATTTTTGTTGCCTCCTAGTGCATAACACACATGTTATTACTATTTTTAACCATTTGGAAAATAACTAGTATCCTCTTCCACAATCAAAAACAATTCTATATTAGATTAACATGAAATGATTAATATAGCAAATTATCTAGAGATATTTTAAAAATACAAGGATTACATCTTCTTCACCTTCCTTGGATAGATTTTTTCAATTGCCCATTTCCCTCTTTCCTTTATTTTCTTTATTTATCCAATAGAATGATTCAGATAATGATGAAAGGGTATATCAAATAAGAAACAGTACCATTTCACTTAAAGAGTAAACAGCAAGGAGGTCAATCAATGAAATATTACAAAGTTTCCAATAGCGGTTTTGAAAATAAGGTTATTGTAGCCTATAGCGGGTATGAGGCACTTGGATTCTATTTAATGGAAATCAATGATCAACTTGGTTTTGTTGATGATATAGATGTGGAAGAAGTAGATCCTGATGAACGAGTCGAGATTTCCTACACCGGGTATCCCGTCTATAAGACACTTAAGGAAATATATCAAGAGAACGATTTTTGGGAAATTCCCAATGTTGTCGTGGAAGTCGAATAATAAAAAAATCCCCTGTCTATAAGGAAAGGGAATTCGGATTATGCCCCTGGGATGGTTATCTCCCAATTAATTCAGTCAAATAATATTTGGTAATAGCGAGATATTCACGGATATACGATTTCAACAATACCACTTTTGGTGTCTTTGCCGGTATTCCCTTCATGTCCAAGCCTTCTTTTTTTGCTATTTCAACTGCCCGGTAGATATGAAAATCATTACTGACAATCAATCCGGAAGCAGCTTTATCAGGAATGAGTTCTTTTGAGAAAACAATATTTTCGTGAGTTGTTGTAGATTTGTCTTCCATCATGATACGCGCTGCTTCTATTCCATGCGCGATTAGCCCCTGTTGCATTGCCTTTGCTTCCGAAATATCTTCCCCCGGACCTTTGCCGCCAGATACAATGACCACAGTATGTTCATTCGCCGATAAATATTCTGCAGCTTTATCAATCCGGTATTGTAAAGATAATGATGGAACCGAACCTTTGACCCTTGCTCCAAGAATTATGAGGTAATTGGCATTTTCCGGAATCGGCTGGTGAATGCTTTGTTGAATTTTCATATGTAAAAAACCAAAATAACCCAGTAACACAACAAATCCAATTACGCCAAATTTCATCGTCCTCTTCAATGTTTTTCCCCGTTTCGTTTTCCTTTCATTATATACCATTTTTCCCTCATTTCCCCTTATAACTAATAATATGGAAGAGCGGGAATCATGATTGACTTCCCGCTCTTCTTCTTATTATAGTGATGACCATTCTAAATCGGATAATCTATTCTGAGACCATATCATCATATATCAACTTTCCAATTTTACTTATTACTTGACGGCTTTCTTCCTCTGATTTCATATCTTCAGTTAGAACTGCAGCATAAACTGTTTGTGTTTCTGACCGAATGATTGCACAATCATGGGCAACTCCCCGAATTCCGCCCGTTTTGCTTGCGACCTTAACTCCTCTACCCATCAGTGATGGAAGTTTATCCCGTATTTGCTGATTATCAAATACACGCATTATTCTTTCCTGGCTTTCTTTCGTTAAAAAGTAGCCTGTATGTATGGCTTTTAAGCAGGTAATCGTATCTTCCGCCGAAATGGTATTGTCCCGTCCTTCCTTTAATGCCTTAAAATCCTGCATTTTTCGTTCAAGGATGGTATTTTTCAAACCAAGTTCCTTGATGCATCGATTAATTTCATCAATACCTAACAGGCTCATCATCATATTCGTGGATGTATTGTCAGAAACGGTTATCATCAATGTCAATAAGTCCTCAACCGTTAAAAATACCTTATTTGATAAGGCATGCAGGACCCCAGATCCGCCGGTCACTTCATTAGGGGGGATGGTCACTGGTTGATTCAAATAGATTTTCTTTTGTTCACTTTGACGATAACCTTCGATGATCATTGGTATTTTGATTAAACTAGCTGATTGAAAGGATTCATTCACGTGATATCCAATAGTCTCTCCTAGACCATTTTCAATTTTATATGCAATTTTCCCATTAAATGATTCAACTAATGCCAAGATATCATGTTCTATGGTTTGTAAGGTCATAAATTCCCTGTTCCTCCTTATTGTTTCATTTAAGTCCCTTTAAAAACTCCCTTATACCTTAACTTATTCTACCATGTTAAAAGCAGTACAATCTTCTACGAAATTCCAAATCGAATTAATTTGTATAAAAAGCAAAATAAAAGAGCCTTCGTCTTGAAAGCCCCCTTAAAAAGTGGTAATTATCTTGTTTTAACAGCCCGGCCCTTAACTGGGAATCGTTTCTTCTCAGTTGTATCCACCTGAGTGATTTCACCATCATGTACGGTTATTATGACGGATCCATATTGCAGATCTTCCAAGCTTGAAATAATATGCCTAAATTTGAATTCTTCTTTCTTTTCCATAATCTCTCCCCTTCACTACTGGTAATAAAGATTCGTTTCATATCTAATGTTAAAAAGAGATCGTACGAACATACACGTACTCTCCCCGCTTTCCATGTTTTCTTGAGGAACTTGGTTTACCTATCATATCCTCATCATACTTTGCGTATAAGAATAACCAGTTAATAGGAACTCCACATTCCCCTCCCCCCACTATAAAAAATAAAAGGCACCCGCCATCAAACAGAAGTAGATGTAAGGGTGCCTTTAGTTGACTAATCGGCAATATTTTAGAGTTGCATATGTTATAGAAAAATACGATTTAAAGCAAAAACCGCATTATTCTTACCAACTAACTTGGTATTTACTAATATAATCCAATTCCCTCGTTTTGTCAATATGAATTAGAATTTTCTGATTAGTATGTGTTTTACATTTTACTTATTTACCACTTTACCAAACTAAACTATTTAAGATATACTATTTTAGTATAAGTTGTCGGTATTAACACACACTTTGTATTTAAGAAAGGTTCGATTATAAATGGTAAATAAAAAATGGGGTTTATTGATTTTGACCACATTCGTAATCGGGAATATGGTCGGCGGCGGAATTTTCATGCTCCCTGCTCAATTAGCACAAGTATCCAGCCCATTAGGGGCCACATTGGCGTGGGTGGTTACTGGACTGGGAGTTTTTCTAATAGCTCTGGTGTTTGGTAACTTGGCAGTCCGGAAACCGGATTTGAAGGCTGGACCTCAAAGTTATGCTCAAGCATTATTTAAATCTCCGGCTAAAGGAAGGGTTTCAGGATATAGCATGGCTTGGGGTTATTGGGCTGCAAATTGGGCTGCGACAGCTTCTGTCATCATTTCATTTGCTGGTTACCTATCAACATTTTTCCCGGTCATGCATAGTACCAAAGTGATTTATACTGCTGGTTCATTTGATCTCGAAGTTGGTAAAGCACTAACATTTGCGGTATGCTCCATTGCACTTTGGGGGATCCAGGCAATCTTGGTAAGAAATTTTAACAGTGCTGGAAAACTGAATCTTTTTGCTACGGTTACCAAAGTGCTTGGATTCTTATTTTTCATCATTATCACGATATTCATCTTCGATTCTTCCAATCTGGGGAACGGTGCTGAATTTTATGATAAAGCAGGTTCAGCCATCTCTTTAGGTGCTCAAGTGAATGCTGCTGCAATTTCAACATTATGGGCCTTCATCGGTATTGAAGCTGCCGTCATGCTTTCAAACCGTGCTAAGTCACAAAATGATGTAAAGAAAGCGACGATTCTTGGTTTACTTATCGCTGTTTCCATTTATATCGGCATTACCTTATTGACGATGGGTGCCATATCTCAAGATGATTTGAAAATATCCCAAAAGCCACTTGTTGACGCACTACAAGCTATAGTTGGTTCAAGCGGCACGTATTTAATGGCCGCTCTTGCCGTCATTTCCTTATTGGGATCAACAATCGGATGGATTGTCGTTGCATCTGAAGTTCCTTACCAGGCAGCGAAATCAGATCTGTTTCCGGCCTACTTTGCAAAGGCAAACAAAAATGGAACACCCGTCCGTTCTATGACAATAACAAATATCATGACACAGATATTCTTATTCTCCACTATTTCGGGAACGATCCTGGAAGCTTATAAATTCTCAATGATTGTCGCAACACTCGCTTACTTGATTCCTTATCTTGCATCAGTTCTGTACCAGTTAAAGTTAGTCATGACTGGTGAAACATATGACATCATGAAAGGCTCAAGGGTACGTGATGGCATCATCACCATCCTAGCGTTAGTCTACTCGATCTGGGTCATCAAGACCGGTACAGCCGATATGAATACATTCATACTTGGCATTGCCTTATATGTATTTGGAATCGTTCTATACCCACTCTGGATGAGAAAGAAAGCATAAACTTAAACACCTTGGCATTCAAAAGTGCCAAGGTGTTTTATTTATACCTCTTTCATTATCAGTCTAGTCTTCAGCCGAACCGTTTCCCCTGAGCTTAGCTCCCGCAATCCAGTCAAATCCGCCGATAAATCCAGATTAGGAGCATTCGTTACCCATGTATATGGTTCCGGACAGACGAACTCCTCCTGATTGAACAATACCCAAAACTTAAAACGTTGATCGCCTTGATAAATGACTTGTATGCCAGCATCTTGATCAGTGAGAACACACTCGTTTTCCAGAGCACTTTCCTCATCATAGCCATAAAGATCATCAAACCGCCGACCTTCCAAGCTAAATCCATTTTGGATTTCCAACGTATTGGCCGTTTCATAAATTTCACCAGTGGGCAATGACCTTTCATTCAACTCCCATTGTTTATTGACGGGAAGTGATATTCTGCAATCCTCCATTTTGCTCCCTGGTCCAAATGGAAAATTGAATACAGTGTGATAACCTGCTCCCCACGGAAAGGGTTCAATGCCCTTGTTGGTGATTTCCAATTGGATATCCAATGTATCATCCATTAAAGACAAAGACATATTCACAGTGATATCTTGTGGGAAGCTACCTTTTAGATTAGTAAAATCACTGCTTGAAAATTCAGTATTAATGACGATTTCGTTCCCGTTCACTTCCTTTTTGCAGACTCGCCACGGCTTGTCATGCAAAAGACCATGAATATGATTGAATTTTCCCATTTCATTGATTGGAAACTTATACGTATTCTCCTTATATGTAAATTGACCATCTTCAATTCGATTGGGAGGAAACAAGATTGGCATACCGTATAAAATGGGGTCCTTTTTATACTCTTCCAAACTATCCGGAGTTCGCAGCACCTCAATATCCTTTCGCTTGTACTTCAACGAAAGCAGATTGCTGCCTAAAGATGGTGCAAGCATCGCTTCCACATTTGCATTGCCGAACTTTATGGCCTTTTCATTTAAAAAAATGATATCCTCTATATACCCTGTCACTTATTCTCCCCCTTTGGCTTGAACATATATCCATCCTACTTCCAATGACCACTTTTTGCAACAAATGGAAAATATATTTCATTCTTAATATTTCCCTGTTTGAATTAAGTGTTGGTAATCTAGGATTTTGCTTAGTTTGCTTTACTATTTTTCTGTTTCTCTTTTATACTTTTTACTGTGCACTGCTCGACTACCGTTACTTTACTAGGTACCTTATTAAATAAAAAAGGATGCCTTTTACGGCATCCTTTATCATATTATCGATTACTTTCACTTACTAATGCCACTATGCCCTCTTCATCATCCAAAACAAGTTCAATACCTGAATATGGATCAATATTCAAATATTCATCGAGCCATGTGCGAAGCGCTTCTATCAAGTTGATGGTAATTAACACTTGTTTCCGGCCATCTACAAACGTTTCAGCCGAAAAGCCATAATCATCATCATACATTAACTCCACTTCTACCTCATTAGGTTCTACCTGCTTTTTACGGGCAATGTAAACACAAACCGCATTGATGATATCTTGTTCGGAAATCTTTAGCCTCTCCATGGGTTTGGATCCTCTTTCTTCTTCTTATCTTTGAAGTATGTGAATATTTTACGGATTACAACGATTAATGCAACTACCGCTAACACGTTGATCATTAGTCCAAGTATAGAACCAAGGGCTCCCATATTGGCGAATAGGCCACCAAAAAGTAAACCTGCTAGTCCACCTAGCATAATTCCTTTCATTAAGCCGCCTTTAGAGAATGATTTCCCACTTTTTGTATCAGTCTTTGCTTTATTAGTGGTAGTGACATCGGATTTCTTCGTTTCTTTGTTTTGGAAAATCGATTTATTATTGTTGTTGCTATTAAAGCTTCTTTTCCCAGACTTGTAACCCCTTGCATCGACTGACTCCGAATGATCCTTGAAAACATAAGTGCCGACTGGCGAGAATGCTAGTGTAATTGTAAGTAATGCTGCCATAAATTTTTTCATCATTTTTTTTTGCCTCCGTTTAATAGTATGGAATGTCGTTTCATTATATGTCTTCCCAGATTTACTGAAAGTCCACATCACCTATCCCTTGTTTTATCTTATAGTATTTACGTTTAATATCAAAATAAGTTTCACTTTTCTGGATATTTTTTAAAAAAAATAAAAAAAAAAAGCAGGAGCGTTTACTCCCCTGCTTATTAATGAACTATTAATTTACACGAACGACACGGCCATTGAATACCCCTGCCCAATATCCACTATCCATATTGGCGATAGCAACACCTGTTGAACTTTGAGAACCGATAAACTTGCCGCCGCCGACATAAATACCGACATGCCCATCAGTTTTATAGGTATTGAAAAATACTAGATCTCCAGGTTGCATTTGGCTTTTAGATACTTGACGTCCTGCGCTTTTCAATGCATCCGTACTTGGTGGAAGGTTCACACCAGCCTGTCTATAAGCCCATGCAACGAACGCTGAACAATCGAATCGGCCGTTAGCAATATCGGAAGCCGTTCTTCCGCCACCAAATTTATATGTGGAGTTACCGATATATTTATAGCCTGCTGTAATTGCAGAGCCAGTATTTGCACTGCTTGGCTTACTTGATGTTTCAGTTATACTCGCTGCAGGCTTATCTGCAGAACTGTTATTAGATGAATTGGAAGATGATGATTCACCTTTAGATTTAGACGAACCTGATGCAGATGCTTCACCTTTAGGCGAACTTGATGATTCTTCGCTAGAAGAATTTGAAGAACTCACTTCTTTAGCAGCACGGTCAAGTTCTGCTTTCTCTGATGCTTTACGTTCTTCCTCTTTTTTGATATCTTCACGAATGGATGCTATTTGCGCTTCCAAACCTGCATCTTTATTCTCTAAAGATTGTTTAAGGGCAGCTGTTTCCGATTCCTTCTTTTCACTCTTTGCCTTCATCTTCACAGTTTCTGCTTTTTGATCTGCAATTTGGGATTGCATGCCTTTAAGCTCCACTTCCATATCCTTCAGGCTCTGCAATTTTTTCTCAACAGTCGCTTGTTTTTTTTCTAAGTCAGCTTTATCCGCTTCCTGCTCCTTAAGAATCTGTTGGTCAGCTTCCACAATGGTAGCTACCGCTCCAACACGATTAACGAATTCACCAAAGCTTTTAGAACCTAAAACAACTTCTAGGTAGTCAACGTCTCCACCGCTCTCTTGGAATGAAAGGGCACGCTCTTTCAAGACTTCCTCACGTTTTGCGATTCTTTCTTCCAAAGCTTTAATTTCCTTCTTTAAAGAATCTATGTCTTTTTCGGTGTCATTAACTTCTTGTTTAGTGTCTTTAATTTTTTGGTCATTTTCTTTCATTGCCGTTTCTATCTGGGCAATTTGGGAATTCATTTTCGATTGTTCATTTTTCAATTCCTTAATAACCTGTTCTGCCTCTGAAATATCTGATTGTACTCCTGTGCGTTGCGATTGAATATCCGAGATAGATTCAGCTTTAACCGACGGGATGGCAAAAGCGCTTCCTAATCCTAGCATAATTGTCGTGTTCAAAACGATAAGTTTTTTCTTCAAACTCATTTCCCCTGCTTTCCTCCCCTTGCATTTCCATCGACCCACATCTTTTTCTCTATGAAAAATAATTAGTCAAAATAAATTGCTGGGAACTCTTCTCTATTTTTTTTACTCATTATGTAATCCTCTAAGGTTGTAATACTATTGAATACATTGCTGAAACTCTTCTATGTTTTTACCTAAGTCGTAGTATATCATCAGATTTTGTCAAATACGTAATAACAATGTTACATTTACATTTCATTTTTAACATAATATATAAAAATTCGACTTTTTCCTGTGATAAACCAACCAATATTTTACATAAATATCTTCATTTTTTGATGCAAGACTTTCTATCTAGTGTTTAGAACCAAGGGACCATAGACTATTGGCGGTAAAAACTCACCAAAATCCAAACCGCATATCAACTCTGTAGCTGATGGCAGCTTATAACCTTTCATATAGGGAAGTCACTAATATCCTCATTAAAAACTAAAAAACCGCTCTCAGCGGTTTTTTCGTCAATTTTCGACCCACGCTAAATTCCAGCCATATAGTCGACAAAGACTTTCAATTCTTTTGGTCGGACAAACACCCTTTCACCTTTCCTTATTTCCAGATTCATATAATGCTCTTTTGTCAGTTCGATTTCTAGCGGTTCGTTTGTATCCTGGCGAATCACTTCTATCCGGACAATGGGGCCAATTGTATGAATGTGATCAATAATGGATGCAATCGAATCCTTTCCTGATGATTCTCTTTCTATTATAAAGTTATGAGCCCTTACATAACCCGTACTCACTCCATCTTCACTGTCCGGAGCATTCATTTCCACATTCCCAGTTACCAATTTCCCTTGGTGAACGTTGCCCTTAAAAAGATTGACACTGCCGAGAAAATCATAAACAAATGGATTTTTCGGATGATCATACACTTCTTCCGGAGTTCCAATCTGTTCAATTTTCCCTTCATTCATGATAACGACCCGATCAGCAACATCCATCGCCTCTTCTTGATCATGCGTCACGAACACACTCGTAACATTGAATTCATCATGAAGCCTTCTTAGCCAACGCCGAAGTTCTTTTCGAACTTTAGCATCCAATGCCCCGAATGGTTCATCAAGCAAAAGAATATTCGGTTCAACCGCAAGCGCCCTTGCCAATGCTACACGCTGGCGCTGCCCCCCTGATAATTGGGATGGGTAACGATCTTTATAGCCTTCCAGCTTGACGAGCTGAAGCAATTCGGTAACCTTTTGCTCAATCACTTTTTTACTGGGCCTTATTTTTCTAGGGCGGACCTTTAATCCATAGGCAATATTATCAAAAATGGTCATATTACGAAAAAGGGCATAATGCTGAAAGACAAAACCTACATTCCGATCTTTTACATGCTTATGCGTGTAATTCTCTTCATTGAAGAGGATCTTTCCGTTCTCTGCCTGTTCAAGACCCGCGATGATACGCAGTAATGACGTTTTTCCAGATCCGGAAGGGCCAAGAAGGGCTACGAGTTCCCCGCTCTTTATTTCCAAATCGATGTTCTGGAGTGCTTGATAGGACCCGTAATATTTTGTAACATTTTCAATGATGATACTCATTTCCTTCCTCCTAACTCGCTTTGGTTGATTTAAAGTCGGTTTTCCATTCTATGAAACTTTTAATGACCAAGGTTATGATTGCAAAAATGGACATCAGGGATGCAACGGCAAAAGCGGCTGAAAATTGATATTCATTGTATAAGATTTCAATATGAAGCGGCATCGTATTTGTCATCCCCCGTATATGGCCCGATACGACCGATACGGCTCCAAACTCCCCGATTGTCCTTGCATTGCAAAGGATGACTCCATATAAAAGTCCCCATTTTATATTGGGAAGCGTCACATACCAAAATGTCTTAAACCCTCCCGCCCCCAGCGTGAGTGATGCCTCTTCTTCAGACGTCCCCTGACTTTGCATGAGCGGGATCAATTCACGCGCAATGAATGGGAAGGTAATGAAAATGGATGCGATGACAATCCCTGGTATTGAAAAGATCACTTTAATGTCAAAGGTTTGCAGCAATGGACCAAGTGTTCCATGTAGGCCGAACAGAAGGACAAATATCAACCCTGCAATGACGGGTGAAACGGAAAAAGGCAAATCAATCAACGTTATTAAGAAGTTTTTTCCCTTAAAATCATATTTTGTAATTGTCCACGCAGCCACTATCCCAAATATGGCATTAAGTGGCAAGGTGATGAGAACAACTATCAATGTTAATTTAATTGCAGCCAATGTATCAGGGTGTGCAATGGCCGCAAAATAAGCTTCAGCACCTTTTTCAAAGGCCTTTACAAAGATTGCGATTAATGGGACAACTAAAAACAAAGTCAGAAATAGCAATACAATGGAAATAAGGACCCACTGTATGGATTTAGGCTCTTTTGTTGTGTTTCTCGTTATAATGACTGGATCATTCGTATTTACAACCACTGAATTATCATGTTCCAACATGTCCCCCTCCTACTTCCCTGAATATCTTTTGCCAGTCCACCATTGTAAGATATTGATGGTGAACAAAATTATAAATGTAATAATGAGCATGACGGCTGCTACCGCTGTTGCACCTTCATAATCATACTGTTCAAGCTTTGTCATGATGATCAGCGGGGAAATCTCCGTTTTAAATGGCATATTTCCTGCAATGAAGACAACGGATCCATACTCTCCAAGTGCTCTCGCAAAAGAAAGTGCAAAACCCGTCAATATTGCTGGAATCAATTCCGGGAAGATAATTTTAATGAATGTCTGCATTCGATTCGCCCCTAGGGAAGCAGATGCTTCTTCCATCCCTTTTTCTATATTTTCAAGTACCGGCTGAACCATCCGCACCACGAATGGGAGGCCTATAAATATAAGGGCGATGATAATCCCGGTAGGGGTGAAAGCGATTTTAAAGTTGAAAAATTGCCCAATCCACCCGTTCGGTGAGTACAAAGTGGTCAAAGTAATCCCTGCCACAGCAGTCGGCAGGGCAAAAGGCAAATCCACCAGCCCATCGATGATCCGTTTGCCGGGAAACTCATAACGAGTAAGCACCCAGGCAATTAAAACGCCAAAAACTGCGTTCACGAAGGCCGCAGTTAACGCTGATAAAAAACTCAATTTATACGAAGCGACAACCCTTGGTTCAGTTATGGTCGCCCAAAAATCCTGAAATCCCATTGAAAATGTGTTTAGAAAAACCATGGATAATGGAATCAAAACGATGATGGATAGATACAGTAACGTAAAACCCATCGTCAAACCAAAACCGGGTATAGTCCTCTTTTTCTTCTGTTTACCTTCTGTCATTATATTCATCGCTTCGCCCCAGCTCTTCTTCTTATTATGAAGGAGAAGATGTGTCTATCCATCTTCTCCCCCTGCTTATTGCGGTTGATAAATTTCGTCAAATGTACCACCGTCATTGAAATGTGTTTCTTGGGCTTTTTTCCACCCGCCAAACGTATCATCAACGGTCACCATATCGATATTTGCAAATTGGTCTTCATATTTAGCGAGTATCTTCTCATCCCTTGGACGATAGAAGTTTTTCGCGGCAATTTCCTGACCGGCATCCGAATATAAGTATTCCAGGTAGGCTTCAGCCACTTCCTTTGTTCCTTTTTTCTCGGCCACCTTGTCAACAACAGCTACCGGTGGCTCTGCTAATATACTGATGGAGGGATTGACGATTTCATATTTGTCATCACCGAATTCTTCAAGTGTTAAATAGGCTTCATTCTCCCAAGCAATAAGTACGTCACCAATTCCCCTTTCTACAAAAGTGGTGGTTGCACCCCGTGCCCCTGAATCCAGAACCTCAACATTCTGATAAAGCTTTTTCATGAAATCCTTAACCTTTGTTTCGTCACTACCGAATTTCTTCTCTGCATATGCCCACGCAGCCAGATAATTCCACCTTGCCCCTCCGCTTGTCTTTGGATTTGGTGTAATGACGGATACATCCTTTTTGATTAGATCATCCCAATCTTTAATGCCTTTGGGGTTATCTTTTTTCACCAAAAATACAATGGTTGATGTGTAAGGTGTCGAGTTTTCCGGTAAACGTTTCTGCCAATCCTCCGCTAATAGGTTACTAGCTTCATAAATGGCATCAATATCATAGGCCAATGCCAATGTAACGACATCCGCTTCCAATCCATCAATAACGGCCCTGCCCTGTTTACCAGATCCGCCATGGGATTGTTGAATCGATACATCCTGACCCGATTCTTCTTTCCAATGCTTCACAAACGCTTCATTGAATTCCTGGTACAATTCACGTGTCGGATCATATGACACATTCAATAGCTCGACTGGCTTTGATGTCCCGTCCCCTTCCGTTTTTTCCGAGTTGCATCCTGCGAGTACACCGAAAGCCAATATCAAACTTGTCAATATCATCAATTTTTTCATGAACTTCCTCCTGTTTTTCACTTTTTGCAACAAAAAAGGCATACTATTCCCTTCTTAATTTTATTCAAGGAGATAGTATGCCTTCAGTTCTCTGATCAGCGAATATTCTGATTTTATGTATCATTACCATAAAACAAAGTATACCAAGTTGTCAACTGTGTTTTTGTTTTTACCTGTCCTTTATTTAAACTTATTCACGTATATAAGGTTAATGCATTTTCCAAACGAAAGGAGCTCGATCCAACGGAGAGATCGAGCCCATTCATCCCCAGCTAACACTTAAGGATTTGATTCTTTTTGATATAGCTTATTGTCCACAATATACTGATAACACTGATCAGGCAGTAAATATCTTGGCTCCCCTCCCATCGCAAGTTCATCCCTTATATATGTAGAACTGATTTCCATTGAAAGGCCTTTATCTATTAGGTGGAATGTATTGCCATCATCATAATTCCTAAGCAACGGACTTTTCGATATGATTTTTAACATATCGATCCCATCCCGTGCCATGACGATGAATTTATGATTGGCAATCAATTTTTCCCTGAATTTCCATCGTAAGTGTACCGGTAACTCCTGATTGTCAATATCCTCAAGTAAATCTGCACCCATAATGAAATAAACTTCATCCTTTGGATATCGTGATTTAAAATATTCCATCGTATACCAAGTATATTGTTTACTCATTCCAGCGCGTTCATTAATTTCATAATCACTAACTTCGAATAACGGGTTGCCCCCTATTGCCAGCCCAAGCATCTCCCAACGGTGTTCATTGCTCGTTTTCATCTGTTTATCGATACGTCCATTTGCACAAGGCAAAAAAATCACCTTGTCTAGCTTAGCACGATGCGCAATGGTGGATGCTGTCCATAAATGCACATTGGTGACTGGATCGAAGGAAGATCCATAAACTCCAATTTTGCCCATTCCCATATCCCCCTTATCAGCCTATCTTTTTCTCCACGGCCTTGACCGGACTGCCATCCTCTCTTTCTATTGCAAGCGGCAAAGCAGCCAAATCGTACAACCCAGACTCCACCTCGTCAAGAACAAGCCCTTCCAGGATAGGAATCCCTCAGCCTAAAAAAAAGGGGTCAGGTTGCTTTGGCTGGATTTACTTCAACCGGTGGAATCTATTCAGGAAAACGGCTAAGGTCATAGTATAAATCAAAATCAAGTTCGGTAATGTTTTTTCCCTATCCATCAAAATGAAAGGGAGCATCCAATATGGATTCCTAAATGGGTACTCATCCGAATTTCCCCTACGTTGACGGATGACCCTTCCGTTAATGAATTCAACCAAAATGAATATTGCGTTTCTCCAGGCCAATATCGCGAACTTTCATTAAGGTGCTGGAAATATCTAACCATTGACTCATGCATATTCCCCTCCAGTCAAATCTTACAGCTTGGTCCTTAATGTCAAAAGCTCAGGAAAAAATGGCTGTTCGACCACTTTCTTCAGATAACTTACACCGGATGATCCGCCCGTTCCCGTCTTATTACCGATGATACGCTCTACAGTGCTCATATGATTGAATCTCCAGAATTGTTGCTGACTTCCAATATCAACGAGTTTTTCGGCCAACTCATACAAATCCCAATATTTATGCACGTCACGGTAAACTGTCAGCCAGGCGCTTTCAACACTGGCATTTTCCCGATAGGTTTCAGGCCAATCCCTGTTCAAGACCGATTCATCAACAGGAAGCCCTCTTGCAGCCAATGCCCCTATAGCCGCATCATAAATACTAGGTTTATTCAAAGTTGCTTTCATCGACTCATAAAGCTCAGGCTGATGACGGAAAACGGCCAATATTTGCGGATTCTTTTGACCCATCGCAAATTCTATCAACCTGTTCTGAAATGATTGAAACCCTGAAGAGTTTCCTAGTTTCTCCCGGAACTCCATATAATCAGATGGCGTTAAGGTCGAAAGCACATTCCAGGATTGAATAAGTTGCTGTTGGATCCTAGCCACTCTGGATAGCATCTTAAAGGATGGCTCCAAACGTCCTGCCTCAATATGGTCCTTTGCTGCAGTCAATTCATGGAGGATCAATTTCATCCATAATTCACTTGTTTGGTGAATAACGATGAACAACATTTCATCGTGATGACCGGAAAGCCGATGCTGACTTGATAATATTTGATTTAATTGCAGGTAGTCCCCATAGGACATATCCTTATCAAAATCAGTTACCATACCTTCTTCCAAACCATCTTTATCCATTGGTCCCTTATCCATACCATCCCTCTTTCCCTTTACCTTCTTTTGATTTTCGACATTAATAAATAGACGATGCAAAGAAAGACCAGCCAAGGTACACCGAACTGGAGAACGATTTTAAACGGGCCAGTGAACCAAGTAGATACCGTCAAAGCAAACAAAAGTAATGCACCAAGAATCGTTAAATACGGAAAGCCATACATTTTAACCGGTAATTTACGCCCCCCTGATTTCTCCCACCTCTTTCTGAAAAATAAATGGGAGATGAACACCATGAACCAGGTTAAAATGGCACCGAACATCGATACCCCCATCATGAATGCATATGAAGTATCCGGGAGAAGAACCTTTACTCCTGCAGCAAGAAATATGCCCAAAGTGGATATGAGAAGGGCCCTTATCGGGACTCCTTTCCGGCTTACTTTTTGAAATAGGGCTGGAGCCTGCTTTTGCTCGGATAATGAAAATATCATTCTGGTGGAGGCATATAATTGACTATTCATTGCAGATAAAGCCGCCGTTAAAATAATGAAATTCATTATCCCCGATGCTCCAGGAATATTCAGGATTTCCATCACCCTAACAAATGGGCTTTTATCAATACCAGCGGATTGCCAGGGTACAATTAGTAACATGAGCCCGATTGTCAGTACATAAAAAGTGGTAAGCCTTAAGACAGTTGCCTTCAAAGCTTTAGGGACGGCAATATCAGGGTCCTTTGCTTCTCCCGCCGTAACCGCAATCAACTCCGTTCCTAAGAAGCTGAAGAGAGAAATAAATATAGCGACCCAAAGCCCCCAAAACCCAAAAGGCATAAAACCTCCATCATTGGCATAGTTCTCTACACCGATCCCGCTTGAAGGTTCGGCGCCAATCACCACGTAGGCGCCCAGTAGAATGAAAATGACAATGGCGCTAATTTTGATCATTGAAAAAATATACTCAAAGTTCCCGAATGTATTGACACTCGTTGCATTTACATAGATGAGCAAGGCAGCAAAAAGGAAAATCCAAATGCTTCCTGGTACATCCGGGAACCAATATTTCATATAAACAGCGATGGCACTCACTTCGACACCAATGGCCAGGACATTCGCTATCCAATATGAATACCTCACAACAAAACCCGCAAATGGACTTATATATTTTTCAGCAATGGTTCCAAACGATCCCGATGTTGGATAAGCTACAGTCATTTCCGCCAAACAGCCCATCAATAGAAGGACAATGAATGCACCTATTGCATAGCTGATCAGTACACTTGGACCTGCCGTCGAAATCGCAAGGCCACTTCCCAAAAATAATCCGGTGCCTATTGCACATCCCATGGCAATCATTGTGATTTGATTCGATGATAATTCACGTTGCAGTTTACTTTTCTCCATATGGTGCTCCATTCTAGGCAATGATTCCCCTTTTATTTTCATAGTTTTCATATAACCTGCCATCCATGATCTTTTTAAGGACCTGTACCGTTTCATAAGCTTCCTGAAAAGAGGTATAAAGAGTAACAGGTGCTAGACGAATCATATTCGGTTCACGATAATCGGGTATGATAGCGTCTTGTTTCAATGTTTTACATATTCTTGCGACCTTCTTGATGTTCAAGGATGATATGACCTCCCCTTTTTGATTCATCTCTTGGGCTGCCAATTTCAAATCCGTATCCCGATAATTCCGAATCGATTAAATCCATAAGATATTGAGTCAACCTCAAAGATTTTTTCCGGACTTGTTTTATTCCTACTTCCGTAATCATTTCTAGCGAGCCCAAAAGGCCTATGCTTAATATATGGGGGGGCACTTCCCACTTGTCAAACCGATGCGGAATGGCACCCACGGAATGACAGGCATGAATCCAATCTCGATTATACGCGCATGGGCTTCCTTTGTTAACCTCTGACCGCTACGATATAAGATCGTCGAAAGTACAATGAACGCTTTTCCTCGTTCATCTCTGCAGATCTACCCTTTCCCAGTGATATCTATGCACTACAAAGCCGCTTCAATTACATGGACTGAATCCTTCGACACATTTAGCCCAGGTGAAAAGCCGGGGTGGTAAATTCCATGAAGAAGATGAAATCATTCCGCCAAAATCTTATTCCTGCCAGCTCTTGGTTCAAAAAAGGTGGCCGCAAGCTGATGCAGATTAGCTGTAGTTAACACTGCCATTATCACTTCATCACATGCAGCCCCTAGCAATTGGGCGCTCAATTCACCCAATCTCTCAAAAAAGTAAATCCAGGGCTCGGCACCGTCCGTCCACCCATCGATTCCATGCTTTTTCCAATCCACCAATGACTTCATTAAACTTTTCTAAAGCCCGCTTCGATAAAAGGGCCAATGACTTCGTTGACATATTTATTGATGCCCATGTTCTCCTCGCTTTCTTCCGATCCACTACATTTCACTTGTAAATCCCTACTCCTTCCCATGCCAACCTTATCATTCTGTTAGGATCTTTTTCAATATAATCCTTTTTATCAAAAATCATTGTGTAGTGATTGGTTTCATCATATTTTGGCCATACTTCACCTTCCGGGGGATTTGGGTTTCCACGCTTAGCAAAGTTGACCCAATGGCCCTGGATTCTATTGGATACCTTTAAAGCCGCTGGCCTGGAACCATATGAAGTAATCTGTTTGCCCAATGACGAGTCAAAAGTCTGGAAGGCAAAAGGAATTTCCATACCATGTGTCGCCCCTAATTTACTTATGCGCATTGCCGCCGTTTTATAATCAAAACGGTACATCCATGTTTTTTCAAAGCGACTGTATGCCTCCGCATACCAAACCGAGGGAATATGGAAAGTCGCATCACGGCCAATGCCTAGCAAAGCCTCCTTTTCCGGGTAGTTCAAATAAGCATTCGTAATTCGCTCTTTTGCCTCAGGATCAGTATTTTCGAACATTTTATGAATCATCTCTGGATTAGTCGGGATTAACGGGTGATCCATCTGGTCGAATAATGTAGCTTCGTCCCTATTTGTTCCTATAAGCAAGGGTATTCCCTTTGCTTTTCCTGATCGAATCGAATCTAGTGGATAATCAGGCAGGAAGTCACCATCCACGACAGGTCCAAATGATAGGGAACCCGGCAAGGCTTGTGAGTTCTGCCGTAAGAGTTGGTAGGACGCCGTGACAATTTCTTGAACTGGAAGTGTTTTTAATCGATGGATTTCTTTCATTCCAATGCCCAAGATTTCAAGAAACCTTTCACTGAATTGGCGTGCAAATCCTTCTCCGTAAACAGATGTCGGAGCGGGACTTTCTGCAATAGCCTGTTTAAAAAGACCCCTTGCAGAAGGGACAGTAAGTAAGGTCGTTACGGCATTCCCTCCCGCTGATTCTCCAAATATCGTAACATTTTCAGGGTCGCCGCCAAAGGCTTCTATATTCTCTTTAACCCATTTCAGAGACGCCACTTGATCACGTAAACCTAAATTGGTTTCGAATATTTCACCATCAACTGATAACTCGGTAAAATCCAAATAACCCAGTGCACCCAGCCTATAGTTTATGCTTACAACGACTACGTCTCCATTCTTAGCCAATAAATGTCCATTGTACATATCAAGAGATCCGGCTCCCGTTAGATATGCTCCACCAGGGATCCACACCATTACCGGACGTTTTTTATGATCAGCTCTAGGTGACCAAATATTCAGGAACAAGCAATCCTCATCCATTTTTTCATTTCCTGCCATTCCTGTTCTTACATCCCGATCCATCAGCTGTGGGGGAATGGGACCAAAATCCACTGCATCCATGACACCGCTCCAATTCTCAACGGGCTCCGGTGAGCGGAAACGCAGAGAATCAACCGGCGCTTTCGCATACCTGACTCCACGCCACACGCAAATATCGTTTTCCAAAGTGCCTTGAAGATGACCTTTAGCCGTCGTTACTATTGATCCAATCATTCACTCTCACCTCTTCATATAGTCGTAGATACTTATGTTCTTCTTTTTCCATTCCCCAGTATCCTTCATCTTTATCGAAAAAAGATTATTTGGCCATTCCAACAAAGTACCACTATCTTATATAAAAGTTAAAGTCATGCCTAGGATTTGAAAACGTTATTGAGGATATTAACCCATGTAAATAAAAGGACAAAAAAAGACCCAATCAGGTCTTATTTTGGCAAAATCTTAAGAGAACATGGCAATGATGCTCAATAAAGAGCTACCCCGAACGGAAAGCTGTTTTGCAGCATATGTTAACTGCCGTTCATCGAGCTGTTCCAGTAAAGGCTTTAATTCAAGCAATTCGTTCTCCAGTCCTTTAAGGTCTGTAGATATCTTGTCCACCATCAAGAGCACTTGCTCAGAATCAACAGTGGATTCAGACCAAACAAGTAACCGTTCCTTGATTTCAGTCAACGGCATATTCTGTTCTTTATACCGATTAATCATTTGAAGACGATTTAGAGCATCTTCTGTATAATATCGATATCTTGACCCAGTTTTTTCATAGCTCAGCATTCCTAATTGTGTGTAATAGTCAATGGTTCTCCTCGAAACATTCGCAAGTTCAGCAAGCTGGCCAATCCGATATACATTCACCCAGATAGTCACCTTCTTTTAAAATCTACTGTTAACGATACTATAACATAACTATCCTATAAGGTGACCTCGAGGATGAATCTATTAGACTACTTTATCAGAATTGCCCTTCAACTGCTTCTTGGCAAAATACAGGGCATCTTCTTTCGATTTAAAAAAGTGCTGTTTTTCTATCTTATGATACAAACCAGTGCTGAGTAACAATTCCTTTGGTTGCTGCTGGATTCCGGAAATGATTAATTTCCCCTTATATTTTCCGATTCGATTAACAATCGCCAATAGTGCAGCCTCTGCTGAAGTGTCCATATATGTTACCCGGCGCATGCTTAATACCAACACTTTCGTCTTATTATCCAGGTTCGCCAATATCGATGACTCCAGGACGTCTATCGAACCAAAGAAGAGGGGACCTTCCAAGTTATACACGTTGATCTTTGAATCCGAATTATCAATTGGAACAATCTCAGTGATCTCATGACTTCTTTCCCTAACCTTTAACGTTTGGCTCATTTTTGCAATGAAGGTGATGAATGCAATCGATAAGCCGATTCCCACTCCCATGATTAAATCAGTGAAGACAGTGATGAGGAAGGTGACTAGCAAAACCGTCGTATCCGCCGTCTTCGTTTTCAATACATGAGCGAATTCCTTTCTTTCACTCATATTCCAGGCAACAAACATCAATATGGGCGCCATGCTAGCCAAAGGTATATGCGCTGCATATGGAGAAAGTACTAGCAAAACCAGTAAAACGACAATTCCGTGAATGACTCCGGACATCGGGGAGGCTGCCCCGCTTTTTATATTGGTAGCTGTCCTGGCAATAGCACCTGTTGCCGGTATCCCACCGAAGAATGGAGTCGTGATGTTCGCAATCCCTTGGGCAACCAATTCCTTATTACTATCATGCTTGGTTCCCCCCATATTATCGGCCACTGTAGCTGATAACAATGACTCGACACCGCCCAACAAGGCAATGGTAAAAGCAACGGGAAGGAGGGTGATAATGATCTCCACTGAAAGCTCCGGCACTTGGAATTCAGGAAAACCTTTCGGAATCGCCCCATACGTGGAACCAATTGTAGCCACCTTATCGGGAAGTAAAAAGTAAGCTGCCATTGTGGATATTAGCAGACCCAGGAGCGGTCCTGGCACTCGTGGCAGGAGTCTAGGTGCCAGCAGTATGACGACAAAACATATGATCGCAACAAACACACTATACATATTGATCGTGTCTGCTTTAATCACCAGTTCCTTCATGTTATCCATGAATGCTTCATGTTTTTCCACTTTCATACCAAAGAAGTTGGCAATTTGCCCCGAGAAGATTATTATCGCAATTCCTGTTGTAAATCCAATGATTACTGGACGGGGAATGAACTTCATCAAATTGCCTAACTTAAGAAGACCCATCAAGACTAATATCATTCCCGCTAAAATTCCGGCAATTAGCAGACTTTCATACCCATATTGCATAACGATTCCAAATAATAAAGGAACAAACGCCCCGGTTGGTCCTCCAATTTGATACTTGGAGCCACCCAAAATCGATATGAGAATTCCAGCTATGATGGTCGTATATAACCCGTATATCGGTTCGACGCCTGAAGCAATTGAAAAAGCCAATCCTAAAGGAATGGCTATAACACCTACAACCAATCCTGCCGTTACGTCTTTTTGAAAACCCTTCATGTTATATCCTTGAAATCTAGAATCTTTTATCATCTTTTTCAAACTCACATCCTTATTCGTTTTTTAAGATTGGAATCTACCATCATCAGGAAAAATGACATTCTTTCATTTTAGAGGGAGTTACACGATCGAAAATAAATTAACTATTGTAGAGGATACTATCCTTTCAACGGGACTGATTCGTTCACTACAAGCATGCGGGGGGCCTTTCCAAAACTAAGGAATAATCGTCATATGCACTCTCCTTTTGTAAGGTTATTTGACATGGTTCTTGCCACGCTCCAACATTATACAGTAAAACGTAAAACTGTACATTGTTAGTAACGTTAACATTTGTTTACAACTTTTTGCATCTTTTTACATTTACATTACAATCCGGGACCATACTTCCAGTCTGGTAAATTTGAAGCCGGAGATTTAGACTAGGAATCAGGAGGTTTGACCTTTCGACTAATTCCCCATTCAGCTCATGGTGTAGTTTTGAAACTAATTTGGATCAAATTAAGACCAGGAACCTTGATTAATGAACAATAGAAAGAGCATGTTTGAAAAGGTTGCTCAAACATGCTCTTACCTTAGTCCGACTAAATGATGCATTCAATCATTACCTTATAAATAAGAAAACCTCTTGATTGAAATCAAGAGGTTTTCTTTTTATTTACAGCTCTTCCCCTCTCGTCTCGATAATATGCTTATACCAATGAAACGACAGCTTCTTTTTTCGTTTTAACTGATCATGATGATCCACGTAAATAAATCCGTATTGCTTCTTATACCCGTTTAACCAACTTAATAGATCAATGACAGACCATGCATAATACCCTTTTATATGGATGCCTTCTTTGATTGCACGCTTAATCACTTTTAAGTGTTCCTCAATATATTTAATACGGGGAACATCCACTATTTCACCATCGATAATGGGATCCTCATCACCAAGACCGTTTTCTGTAACATACATTTTAATATCACCATAACGCTCTTTTAACATATGCAGCCCATCTAAAAATCCTTGAGGTGAGATTTCCCAGCCCCATTTTGTATATGTTTTATCTTCCATTTTTACGGTCCGATAAAAGCCATCAAAAGACGGGTTCCCTGGAGCAAGGGTAGATGTTTCTCTTGAATGCTCCACGTTTGAAACAGCTTCGCGATTTTTTTCCACCCGAATGGGCTGGTAATAATTAAGTCCAATAAAATCATTGTTCTCCGCATTTCTTTTTAACGTATCCAGTTCTTCTTCAGTCCAACTTGGCGTCCAGCCTTTCTCCTTTAATTGCTCAACCACATAAGATGGATATTCACCTTTTAAAATTGGGTCATAATACCAAAAAGTTTCATATTCATTGGCATGCCGAGCAGCTAATACATTCTTATGTTTATCATCTATACTATAAGCTGGCAGGAATACATGGGTAATCCCAATTTCACCGTAATGATTCAGTGCCTTGTATACCTCTACCGCTTTTGCATGTGCATAAAAAACATAATGTATCGCTTGAAAGTATTTATTTTCATCGTTTTGGATTCCAGGCGGGTGCGCTCCTTTTAAATAGCCCAAACCGCAAAACATAACCGTTTCATTAAACGTGATCCAATGTTTGATGCGGTCTCCGAAAGCGCGAAAACAAATTTTCGCATACTTTACGAATGCTTCAGCTGTTCGCTTATTCGTCCATCCCCCATCTTGTTCAAGCGTCAAAGGCAAATCCCAATGATACAGCGTAACAAATGGAACAATCCCATACTTTAAGCATTCATTAATAACATTATTATAAAACTCCAAGCCTTTTTCATTGACTTCTCCATCCCCTGTGGGCAAAATACGTGCCCATGAAATGGAAAACCGGTACGATTCAAGTCCCATCTCTGCCATTAATTTAATATCCTCTTTGTAACGATGATAATGGTCTATGGCTACATCCCCGTTTGTACCTTCAAAAGTTTTCCCCGGAATCTTTGAAAAGACATCCCAATTCGTTACACCTTTTCCATCCTCATCCCATGCACCTTCTATCTGAAAAGAAGCAGAGGCTGCTCCTAATAAAAAATCGTGCGGAAACTTCATTGTAACACCCCTTTTTATACCATCTTATTAAATTGA
This sequence comes from Peribacillus sp. YIM B13482, assembly GCF_042787975.1. NCBI lineage: Bacteria > Bacillati > Bacillota > Bacilli > Caryophanales > Bacillaceae > Peribacillus > Peribacillus sp. YIM B13482. The sequence goes on along the minus strand of NZ_JBHZPF010000015.1, from coordinate 24,768 downwards.
TAATAATACATTTTATTTATTGGTACAAATATTAATGCAATTATATAATTTTTTTCAGTATATGACTACAGAATCTTCGTAAAAACATATGTGTTATAGATAGTATTCACTGTAATGAAATGGTTAAATCGAGTGCCAATACTAAAATAAACGTCGTTCGTTCTGCTGATTCAATGCTTCTACTTTGGCCGAAGTTGATATTCTTTTTTGAACTAATAGAATAATAAAGCAATTTGCCCTAGAAACAAGCTTTTCGGCAATTAAATATACTCGGTTTCGAATGTACGTAATATACGTATGACAGTTACATTTTAATTGAATTCCACATCAGATATTTTATCGGTTTGCCTGTTTCTCAATCTCGGTTTATTGTGTGAATCCAACAAAAACCCGTCCACCTAAAGAGGACGGGTAACTTATCTATTCATGGTGTTTCATCATCATTCCACAACCGGGAGCCAACCTTTTATCCCGATCAACTTTTCCCAAAGCGGATCTGGAATGACCAGTTCATCCTGATCTTTTTTTGAGAGGGTAGTCCGTATTTCCGCTTCTTTTCCAGACCTGATTTTTTCAATCCAATGCGGTTCCATAAGAAGTTCACGGCCTAGGGCGATAAAAGGGACACCCGTTTCCATGGCTTCTGCAACTTCATCGGGTGTATGCAGTGAACCTACACCGACCACCGGGATACGATTACCTACTTTATCGAAAATTTTAACGATGCGCGACTTTGTCCTATCACTCTCACGGAATGAGCCATTCCAGAAGTGACCTACCGATATATGTAGATAATCCAGGTTTTGATTCGCTAATCTATCAACGAATTGGATCGTATCATCTAAAGTGATTCCAGGATTGCTGCCTTCTTCAGGAGAAAGGCGGTAGCCAATTATAAACGGCTTTTCTGCATGCTCGGCAACCGTTCTCTCGACTTCATTCACAATGGTAAGCGGGAAAATCAATCGTTTTCCCAATGTTCCGCCCCATTTATCTGTACGGCGGTTCGAGTGTGGCGAGAAGAATTGTTGAAGCAAGTAAGTATTGGCACCATGGATTTCCACACCATCGAAACCTGCTTCGATGGCCCTTCTTGTTGCTTCGCCAAATGCCTTAATAACGTCTTGTATTTCATCTTCATTCATTTCCCGCGGTACAGGTGCTTCCTCGCTGGAAGCAATGGCACTTGCAGAAACAGGTTGGTTATCAGGCAATAATTCCGGAGGACTTTGCCGGCCTCCATGATATATTTGCAATATCGCTTTTGACCCATTAGACTGAATCGTTTCCGCTAATTTTCTCAAAGATGGGATAAATGAATCGTCATCTGCACTAAATTGACCTGGGAATCCCTTTCCTCCGGCAGATACATAGGCACATGCCGTGACCACCGCACCTACACCAGCCGAGCGTTCAGCGTAATAGGCCAGTTCATCATCGGTTACAACACCTTGATCATCCGAAGAATAAGTGGTCATAGGAGCCATCATGATACGATTTTTCACTTCTACCCCTGATGGAAATTTATATGGTTGAAAGATCTTTTCGTATTTTTGGTTCATGCCAAATCCTCCCCCTTAATCTTAATCGTGATGATGTCCGTGCGGCTCTTTTGAAGGGTTCGTGATTTCAAAGCCTTCTTCAGGTACATAAAAATATTTAATCCAGACGCCATCCAGAAATTCCTCACGTGAATCAAGCAAGATATCGATATCTTTATCTGTTTTGACGATTTCATCATGCTCTGCCGGTGTATCTAGTTTCATCTCATAATGGGCATGATCGCCATGCATATGCGTGATATATACACGAATCATTTTCCCTTCGGCTTCATCAGTGCCCAGCATTTTTTGTAAGACCTTTGCTGCATTACGATTAATTTTGCAATTCATGTCCATTCCTCCAACAATAAAAATTTCCATGTACTAAATTCTACCCAATTATGGGGCAACAGTAACATCCATTTATATCCTTCCTGCTTGGCCATGTCCAATTAAGTGCTTATAATCGGTCTGAAGGAAAGACGACGCCAATTTGCTTTCTTGCTTCATCCATGATTTCCATAGTCAACAGTGAATTAGAATATGAATTTATATCGGACTCCATTTTCCCCTGCTGTATCAATTCAACAAATTCTTTCGCTTCATAATACATGGTAGGCATATCCTGTTTAGCCGAAATGCTTTCAGTTGTTCCATCCCGATACTGGATATCCACCGCTTGCGGTCCTGAAATTTTCTGAATGAGGATGCTTCCAAGTTCACCTTGAATTTCCGATGGCAAATTGGATTCGGTAATCTTCGAAAACATGACGACCGCCTCCATTTCATCATAGGAAAGCAAGATCGTGCCCTGTCCATCAACTCCTGATTCAAGCATCGTTCCTGACGCCTGCACCTTATTTGGTTTACCGAATAGTACAACAAGTGGATAGAGGACATAAATACCTAAATCCATTAAAGAACCATTAGAGAATTCAGGATTGAATGCATTCAGCACAGTGCCTTGTTTATACGAATCATAGCGAGATGAATATTGACAAAAGCTTCCCGAAAAACGTCGTATCTTCCCGATTTTATCCAGATTCGCCTTTATACTTTCGAAATTCGGCATGATGGTCGATTTCATCGCTTCCATCAATAGCACTTCATTTTGTTTTGCAGCTTCAATCATTTCCATTACTTCTGCCGCATTTGAGGCCATTGGTTTTTCACATAATACATGTTTTTTATTTTGTAAAAACAACACGGCTTGCCTGCAATGATGAGAGTTAGGGCTGGCAATATATACAGCATCGATCTCATCGCTGGCCGCCATTTCTTCTAAATTTGTAAAAATCGTATGTACATCGTATTTATTGGCAAATTCCTTGGCTTTCGCTTCTGTACGTGAATACACGGCGGTTAAAGATAAATCCGCTACATGCTTTACAGCCTCCAAAAATCGTTCCGTGATCCAATTTGTACCTATTACCCCTATTCGTATCAACAGCCTATCCCCTTTCAAACTAACTTATCATGTCCTCAATATACAGACATTTCCTTGAAAAACAAAGAATAATGAACACTGGCAACCGTTTAAATTGGATTTTTCAGGCAATATTCGTTTATAATTTTCCTATATAATCACTGCCATGATGTTTCTACATACTCCCTAAACGGGAAAGAAAACTTAAAAGGAGCGTGTGAAGTTTATGACAGATTTAATGAAAAACAAAGTTGCCATCATTACCGGTGGAGGATCTGGAATTGGCCGCGGTGCAGCACTTAAACTTGCTGAAAACGGCGCGAACATCATCTTTTTTGACCGTACAGTCGAAAATGCCGAAAAGGTGAAGGAAGAAGTGGAAAACCTGGGCAGAGAGGCTTTAATCATTAAAACGGATGTTTCCAAGGCTGAGCAAGTTGAACATGCCTACAAGGCCGCCTATGACCATTTTGGCAAAATTGATTTTGTATTTGCAAACGCAGGCATAAACGGAGTGATAGCCCCTATTGAAGATATAAAGCCAGAAGATTGGGATCAGACACATACCATCAACCTCAAAGGCACCTTTCTCACCATCAAATACGCCATTCCCTATATGAAGGAAACGGGTGGCAGCATCGTAATTAATAGCTCCATCAACGGAAACCGCTATTTCAAGAATTTTGGATTTTCCGCCTATAGCTCATCCAAAGCTGGTCAAGTCGCTTTTGGTAAAATGGCTGCACTCGAATTGGCAAAATATAAAATCAGGGTGAACACCATTTGTCCCGGCTCCATCGATACGAACATTCACGATAACACTTTCCCGGAAGATGAAAACTTAAAAAAAATCAGGATTCCCATAGAATATCCGCAAGGTTCTCAGCCCCTGGCGAAGAAAGCGGGGACTACCGAACAAGCTGGTGATCTCGTATTGTTTCTAGCATCAGACATGTCCTCCCATATTACGGGCACGGAAGTTTATATCGATGGTGCAGAATCACTATTATAATTCATACTTCCCCCTCGGATATTCCATTAAAAGGGAAAAGCTAAAATCCCATATTAGGATTTCAGCTTTCAGACTGTAGCGTTGATTTCCACTCCAGGCACTCGCTTTCCGCTCCAATCAACTTTGTTATAAAATTTAGATAAAATCTCTTTTGCCTACAGTCTTTTTTGTTTTAATATTTCTGCAAACATGACTATGTTTACGATGAACATTTTGATTATTACCTTTGCCCATCGGACGAGATTTTAAAGTACTCAACAACGAATTACGAGGGCTATCGCGAGACAAAACACCAAAACACATTTGTGTGACATGTCCATTTTTATCAAAGTGACCGAAAGTAATGACCATCAAAAAGTAGTGACACGTCATATCTGGCAAGATTATATGAAAGAAGCCGATCATCTGCGTCATCATCAAGATGTAAAACCTATCTATGCGGAGCGTGTTTTCGCAGATGCAAAAGAAAAGCATGGCATGCGTTGGATTACTTTAAGGGGACTTAAAAAATTGTCGATGCAGGCGATGCTCACTTTCACTGCCATGAATGTAAAGAAGATGGCCAATTGGACATGGCAAGGTCCCTAACATAGGGGCTCATAGAGACCCAATTCCTTAATATTGAGCAAAATTCAAAGGGAATTTCAAAAGGGGTTCGGAATGTTTTAATTCCGAATCCCTTTTGTCTACAAACTGAAAGCTGAAATCCCATATTAGGATTTCAGCTTTTCCTTTTTAAGCAACTTTCCTTAACCCACGACGGGCAAGGAGTAAATAAGCGCACATGGCGATGACATGACAACTTACCATCACAATCCCCATTGGCAAGGGTGACTCACCTGAACCTAGTCCCACCAAGGGAGCCATTAGTGATCCTAATATGAAAGGAAGCAAGCCAATTAAAGCCGAAGCACTGCCTGCTGTTTTTTTCTGATTTTGCATCGCTAAAGAAAAACTCGTTGTACCGACAATACCGACGCTGGAGACGGAGAGGAATAAAGCGGCCAAGATTCCTGCCAGCCCAATTTCGAGAAGGACTGACGCAAGAAGTAATATTCCCCCAAACAAAGCTAGACATAATCCCATTTGAAGCAGTTTTTCTTCTTTAACCTTCCCTGCCAGCTTCCCGGCAACTTGTGAAGCGATGATGATCCCAATTCCGTTTATTGCAAAAATCAGACTGAAGGTCTGTGGGGAAACGCCATAAATGTTCTGGAGAACAAAAGGTGATCCGGAGATATAAGCGAACATTGCGGCACTTATGAATCCTTGTGCAAAAGCATAGCCCATAAACACCCTATCCTTCAATAAATTCCCAAACGTCTTGATTGTATCGTTTATCCCACCAGCACTCCTGAGATTAGGCGATAAAGTTTCCTTTATCCCAAAAAATGCAGCCGCAACCATAATGATACTTAATACTGAAATGACAATGAAAACTCCCCGCCAAGAAGTGAACTGCAAAAGTTGACCGCCAAAAACCGGAGCCAATATCGGTGCCGCCCCATTCACCAGCATTAACATGGAGAAGAACTTGGTCAAATCCGTTCCTGAAAAAAGGTCACGAACTATGGCCCTTGAAATGACAATGCCTCCCGCTCCCGCAATACCTTGGATAAAACGTAATAATAAAAGCAATTCAATGGTTGGAGCAAAAGCGCATAACAGAGATGAAATGCAATAAATGGATAAAGATATGATTAACGGTGAACGCCTTCCTTTTGCATCACTTAGCGGCCCTAAATAAATTTGGCCCAAAGCCAATCCTAACAAGCAGGCAGTCAAGCTCAGCTGCGCTAATGACGTACTGCTTTTCAGATCCTCTGCCAGTGTGGGGAGACCCGGTAAATACATATCAAGTGAGAGTGGTCCGATGGCTGCAAAAGACCCTAGCATAAGAGCCATCAACAGCCTTTTGGATTTAGTCATTTCGTTGCCTGATGATATCGTTTCCTTCATTTCAATCATTATTACCCCTATCCCTTTCAACTAATTGTTTTTCCTAAATAAAACTCGACTTTCTTTATTTTACAAAAGACCGGAACAATTTACGATAAGTATGCTTCAATTGAAAGGGATTCTTCCTTTCGGCACTCAGTTAAGCACAGGTGCATCAAAACTCCGAAATCTTCTAAAAAGGACAAATCATATATCAGGAAATATCATTTGAGAATACGACGAAGTAAAGAAAAACTATTAAAGGTCCAACATTCCCCATAAAAAAATGACCCCATTTCGGAGTCATTCAGACTATAGCCAAACTTGGAGAAAAGTCTGAGAGTAAAAAACGGTGAAACCAATCCGAACCCCATTTTAGCGTCATTTTCCTTTATTCAACAATACTAAATTACGGGGAGAATCACCTGATAATCCTTCCTTCAAGTTTTGTACAGCAAGAGTTGCCATTTTTAATCTTGTGGCAATACTTGCACTCCCGATATGGGGTAATGTAACCACATTGGTCAATGTAAGCAGAGGGTGATCCAACCGAACGGGTTCTTCTTCAAATACATCCAGTCCAGCCGCCCAAATCTCCTGATTTTTCAGCGCCTGATATAACGCGTTTTCATCAATTATCCCGCCTCTTGCGGTATTAATGAGCACAGCCGTCCCTTTCATTAATCCCAGCTGCTCCTTGCCGATCATATAAGCGGTTTCCGGTGTGAGCGGCAGCATGACACAAACGAAATCCGAGATTTGGAGCAATTTTTCAAGGGGCTGATATTCGATTCCCAATTCTTTTTCCTTTTCATACTTTCGACTACGATTAAAATAAACTAAGTTCATATCAAATCCCTTTGCTCTTTTTGCAAGGGCTTCACCAATCCTCCCTAACCCGATGATACCAAGCGTCGCACCGTTTACATCTTGTCCGGTCAGCTGCATTGGCGACCACGTTTCCCATCTCCCACTCCTTAAATAATCTTCTGCCTCCATCAACCTCCTTGCCGTTGCAAGGAGCAAGCCGAAGGTTAAATCGGCTGTCGTTTCCGTTAAGACCCCCGGTGTGTTCGTTACCATGATGCCCCGTTTAGTTGCACTTTGAACATCAATATTATTATGGCCTACTGCCATATTCGCGATGATTTTCAGATTAGCCGCCTTTTCAATCAGTGACTCGTCGATTTGTTCCGTCAACAAGCAAAGCAGCCCCTCTACTTCTTGCATTTCTTTTTCAAGGACTTCTCTAGGGACCGGTATATCCTCTTGGTCCCACATCCTGACATCATAATTCCCACTAAGACCATCGATGATTTGTTCCGGCAATTTCCTTGTAATATAAATTTTAGGCTTCAAACCATAACCCCCCATACCGTTTTTTTATTCATGGAGACACACTTGCTTCATTCGTCATGCATTCAGTTTTCATTTCATATGAGACTTCAAAAAAATTAATTATTATATTGGCTAAGTAACCAGATTGTTTATTCAATTTTAAAATAAACTAGATAATTAGACCATTCATTTCCAATCATTCTTACTATTAAAATATTGTTTATCTGAAAGCTTCCGCTTGACAGTTTTATTTCATTCAACTAATCATAAATAATAACCCTATAATTCTATTCTTACTTTATTTAGTAATGTCGCAATTTTTCAGATGAAGTTTATCTCGATTTAGGAGGATATGAGACGTTCATGAAAAATAATAAAATTTATCCAATTATAGCTCCAAGCGCTTTATCTTTAAAAAGTATAAACTTTTATTTAGTCAAACAGGATGAATCTTTAACATTAGTCGATGCTGGTATGAATGATGACGTTTGCTGGAATGCACTGCAGCAAACCTTAAAGGAAAATGGATTTACCGTTGGGGATATCACGGGAATTTTATTAACCCATCATCATGGGGACCATGTTGGCTTGGTCAACCGGATTACTGAACTCCATCCTATACCAGTCTATGCCCATTCTAAATCCGTTCCCCGTCTAAAACGGGACCCTGACTTCTTAAATATGAGAATAGAATTTTATAAGCAGCTTTATCTTGAGATGGGCTGTGGCGAACTTGGAGATAAACAAGTAGCATACCTTTTCAACGCGGTCGACAATAATAAAGATCAAAAACTGAATTGTGACATCATCGCAATCACAGGAAAACAATGGCTAAATTTTGAAGTGATCGAATTTCCCGGGCATGCCCCGGATCAAATTGCTTTCCTTGACCAAAAAGGGAAACTGCTTCTTTCCGGTGATTTATTGATTGAACATATTTCAAGTAACGCCTTGATCGAACCTGATGAAAACGGCAATAGGATGCTGACTCTTGTCGATCATATCGACTCATTAAAGCGATGTTTAGCATTACAGGTGAATCTCCTCTTACCAGGTCATGGCAACATCATGGAACAACCTGGTCCATTGATTGAAAAAAGACTCAATAGCATTGAGAGAAAGTCACAAAAAATCCTGGCCTTAATAGAATCTGGAATTTCTACAGGAAATGAACTGGCAAAGGAATTTTACAAACAAAAGTATACATCAGAATTCCCGCTCGTCATGTCAGAAATCATCGGCCATTTGGATTACTTGGAATATCAGGGGAAGGTCAAGAAACAACTTATCGAATATGTAGTTCATTATCAAACTAAGTGACAATCAATAAGGCTGAATAGATATTATCCCCACTGTCCCCTCAGTGAGGATTTTACTATGTCTAGAAAAAATAACAGCTTCTTGAAAGTTAAAGATTCAAGCAGTTCAAGGTTATCTAAATGGTATGGATACCGTCGGATGAAAATTGCGCTGCGTGGTAAACTGTCATTTTGGATTGAATTTTTCTTTTCACATTTATAGGCCTTTTTAGGTGTTTTTAATAATCTAACAGGAAAAAGAAGAGAAAACGAAGAATTTTTCTGAATATTGGGTATTTTCGAAAAAGGAGAATGAATGTGAAAAAGAAACTTTTTAAGGTTTTAAGTTCAACAGTAATAGCAGCAGCATTACTTGTCCCTAATGTCAGCTTTGCTGAACGAGGACCAAACCCGACAGGTGGAACGAATCTTTCTACTGAAGCATTCCTTAATTATGACGAGCTTGTAAAAAAATTAAATCAACTTGAGCAAGTGAGTAAAGGGAAAGTAAAAGTAGAAGTGGCTGGACAAACAAATCAGGGGCGTTCCATTCACAAGGTAACGGTCGGTCATGGTGACAAAGTCGTTCTTATTCAAAGTGAAATTCACGGAAATGAAAAAACAGGAACTGTTGCGTTATTGAACATTCTTGAAAACCTTGGTCAAAGCAACTCGCCTGAGGTAAAGAAAATGCTTGATGAATTAACAATCGTTGCTATTCCAATGATGAACGTAGACGCCTCAGAGCTTGATCGCCGTGGAAATGAGATGACATGGTCAGAGGTTGTAGGGAAATTCCCACAACTTTCAAATGTGAAACCCGCTTGGAACTATTACACGATTCCCAGATCTGGAGACGACTATGCTAGCAAACCGGGATTTGATGTTAATCGTGACTTTAATCCAAACCTTAACTATGTACCAAAGCCTCAAGACTTCCCGGGGGCATCTGAAAAGCCGGGCTGGTTTATTACACCTGAATCGCAAACGGTACGTGACATATATAAAGGGTTAAAATCGAAATTTGGTAAAGTGGATGTTTTTATCGACCTTCATCACCAAGGGTTCCCATATATCGAAGGAACTGATGGTCGTGTAACAATGTCAATATCCGGAAAATTCGTTGCCAACCCAAGCACTCCTGCAGGGGCTAAATATGCAGAGTATGCAGATAATTTTAAATATGATTTCTCCCGTCAGTTGACACTTACTGCGTATAACGCACTACAAGCAAAAGGGAATTCCGTGTTTACAAATATTTCATTGTACGATCAATCTATCGACCTGCCAGGTACTGCTTTAGGAACGTTTGCTTTAAACGGAAGTGGTACGGTTCTATTTGAAGTAAGTGGACAAACACAAAACTTTGGGCAAAAAAAGAAAGGCCAGCTAGTAAAAACGGTTGAAACTGGTCTAATGGGTATTATCAATGGTGTAACAGATGGATCGGTTCATAATATTAATCCATCAGACTATGAAAATATTCCTGAAAGTTCATCTACACCGGGATTCTAATCACGTTGAAACTTAATTTTAAAGGCGGCTATCTCAATAGATAAATTGATATTATCCCCTCTAAGTGGACAGTGTAAAAAACGTTCATTCTTGGAGAGGGATTTTATTATGCCTAGAAAAAATAACGCTACTCTTGGAGTTAAAGATTCAAGCAGTTCAAAGTTTTCTAGATGGTATGGATGTCCTCGGGTGAAAATTGCATTGCAATCGAGGCTTTTTCGTCATTCACAAAAAAGTATATGCTTAATGTGGGAATTACAAGTACAGTCCATTATTAGAAGGGAAACCGCGTTTCTTTAAAGGCGAATACTCTAGAACCTATCCACATTTGAACGAAAATTTCAGAATAGAGCCCACTGAAGTACTCGTTAGGGATATTACCTATATTTGCTGAAGTGTGGATTTCATTATTTATCTGCCGTATAAGACATTATAACAATGAGATTATTGCTTGGAAGTTGTCTTCACGGAAGGGATTTACATCTTGTGTTGGATAGATTAAATTCAGTAACAGAAAAAAGAAATGTGTACAGAACCATTCTCCATTCGGATCAAGGGTTTCAGTACACATCTCCCGCCTATCATAAGCAATTAGCACAACTGGGTGTTATTGGAAGCCCCCTTCGTAAGGGAAACTGTCATTTATAATGCTTGTATTGAATCAGAATGTATTTTTTTAAATCAATTTGAATCTGAAAATAACTACAAGCAGCCATTGTGAACGATTCCAAAAAAGACTCTGCCACCTCGCACCGATAGAATATCGATGCCAGATGGCAACTTAGCCTTTTTAGTTGTCTGTTTTACAGGGGTAACTTCAAAACCATTAAAGATTTCAGCTTTTTTCATCTTGCTGACGAAACTTATACACACACTACAACTTGTCTGGAAAAAATGCCTTTCCTTGCTACACAACGATCAGCAATTTCAAATCCTGCTTCTTCAATCATATGATCCATCGTGTCAATCGTAACGACAACGACCTTGTCAGCAAAGCCCCTGGCATGTTTAAGGATCGATAGCTGATCTTCCGGCGTCGCATGCGTATATAAATTGTAAGGCATATCGATAATCGCTACATCATATTTACTGGTGACCTCCGAAATCGGACCTGTAGTTACATCACCTTCGAGTCCGAAATAGGCAATGTTCTCCCTGGAACCGTCAGTAACAAGTGGGTTGATATCTCGGCCAACAATATTTATCCCCATTGATAGTGCTTCCACCAATACCGTTCCAATTCCGCAGCATGGATCAATGGCCTTCACTCCATCTGGATGTGGAACGGCTATGTTGGCAATGGCCCTCGCCACTCGTGTGCTAAGTGCTGTTGAATATTCACGCGGCTTTTTCATATGATGTAACCAAACCGCTTCAGGTTTTACATACTTCCCAAAATACCAACGGCCGCCTAGGGTTACTATTCCATAGACCTGATCAGGATTTCTCACATCGGCATTCCCCTGAATGTGCCAGCCAATCTCCCGTTCAATTTCACGCTGTCCATCATAATCTATTTTTTCTTCTTTATTAAGATCATTAATTTTTACGAATAACACTTTGAACGTCGAATCAGGCAATTTTATATCCTTCACTTGCTCAACAATTTCGGATATGCTATCCCCTTCAAACATGACATCGACCCGTCCTTTTATAAAGGGACTTCTGCTCGGTTCAATTTTTATATCACTTTTTAATATATTTTCTGAAGCCTCAAAGCCAAAGAACGAGCGCATTTCCATTTTAGATAATGAGCGTTCGTCAGGGCTGCACGTAAAGGTGTATATATATGCCGGTATACGGCTTTGATTAGTCAATCCATTCCCATCCTTCATTTACTATAGATTATATCTTTCTATCAAACATAGCTGTAATAGGATGGAAAAGCAAATGGAATCGTGCAGAAAAAACAACAGGAATGCTTTTCTTTCAACACTCCCGTTATTTTTCCCCATTTCCAATCACAATTTTCAAAGTTAAAGTATGGGAATCATTAATCTAATTTATGCAGCCGACCCTTTATATACTTTGCGCGGCTCTCTATGAATTTCAGGATAAAATCAGGCTCATTATCAAAAGTTTTCTTATTATCCTTGATATATGGATCTTTTGAAACATAAGGACTTATTTGATCATGCATTCCCTGAATGATGGGTTTCATATGCTTAACGTTAAACCGGGTGTTCAAAATCCCCTTTAGGAGTCTTTGGTATCGAACACGAAATGCCCTTACATCAAGGATTCTAGCAGTCAATGTATTGAATCCCTCGATTCCCACATAATCCTCTTCCATCACTTTTCCGTTAACATCCCTGCCCCATGTCGCATCATAATCCCATGGAATCATTTCAAAGAGTCCAGTATCTCCATTTCGATACAGGGCATAGTTGTGAACAAACCCATCATAGTTTTGCGTGAATATGACACCAGCCAGCCAGCGCAGGTACTTTTCCACATCGAGATAATTTACGATTTCCCTTTCAAAATCCGCCCTTGAAATTGTATTGATTTGGATAATCAATTCTTGTAAATATAATTCATCCTTTGCTGACCCGCATTTTTTTTGATATCCCATTTCCAATGATTTTTTGATTCCTTTATCCAAATCACTCATCAATGAAAAATTTGCATCACCGTCCACTGCATAGAAAATTGATCCCTTAGGAAGATCCCTATTCTTCAAATAAAATTCATCCACTGATTCCAATTCTAGATATATTCCCTCGTCCTTCCCGTTCAGATTCAGGAAAACAAACTGGGATTTCGGTGATAAAGTCCCGATATCCGCAAAAAAGTCTAAAGATAATTTATTTCTTAGTAAAGATTTATCCTTATACTCAGCATTTAAATGAACTTCCTTAGCATTCCTAAAAGTATTAGGTTTATAAAAGACTACATTATAAGACTTTTTCTGGAAACCGCGGATATGTGAGCCACGGTAAACAATATCAATATCCAATTTTTTTCTGTTAATGGTTAACTTTGCAGGTAAAGGATCATTGCACCATATATCCCTGCGAAGGTCCTTTAAATTTACAGGTGGAATAAAAAGCTGATATACAGGCAGCTTCTGGTCATTATTCATATAACCCTTCCCTTTCACTTTCCTATTAAATTATGGGAAAAAGCGAAGGACGTCACAAAAAAACAACTCTTTTTTTCAAAAAAGTTGTGCGTTTATCATTAGCACATTACGTACAAGCCGAATAGTCTAACGTATAGAAAGGAGGATATATAAATATGTCAAACATCATTCGTGATATACAAAATGCGGTGGATAGAGCCAATTCCTTCGGGTTAAGCGATTTCATGTTTAATGACCCACGTTCAAATTGCCGTTCTTCACGTAAAAGAAACAAAAAAAGACGGTCCACTTGCAGCACTCGAAGACGCACTAGCAGAAATCTTTCCACTTGCAGCACTCAGAGGCGCACTAGCAGAAATCGGTCCACTTGCTGGAAAAGGTCCACTTCCGGCACACGATGGGGATCTTGCTGGAAACGGAGATCTACATGCAGCACGCAAAGGCGCACTAGCAGAAATCGGAGATCTACATGCAACACGCAAAGGCGCACTAGCAGAAATCGGAGATCCACATGCAGCGCGCAAATTCGCACTAGCAGAAATCGGAGATCCACATGCAGCGCGCAAAGGCGCACTAGCAGAAATCGGAGATCCACATGCCGAAACCAAAGGCGCACTAGCAGAAATCGGAGATCTACATGCAGAAACCAAAGGCGTACTAGCAGAAATCGGAGATCTTCTAACCACGGCAGCGGCAACAAGAAATGGAATTGGAGCTTCTAGTTTCATCATCCCTTTCATGTATTTTAATAATTTATAAGACAAAGAGGTGTTTACATCAACGCCTCTTTTTTATATCCTGAAAACGAAAATTGAATGATTTTTTAATCCTCAAAAAAGGATCCTATCGGTTTCACATACCGGTAGGATCCTTCCATTTTCCCTTATTTGACGGAGACCAATTCGAACTGTGCATACACATCCTTCAGTCCTGCTTGAATGGCTTGACCAGCTTTTCCACGATAATACTTTTGTACACGATCAATCAATTCTTCGATACCATCTTTCAGGCAATACCCTCGCAGCAGGTGACGAATGAATTCCCTGCCATGTTCTGTAGCAAGTGTACAGGAAGCCTCGACAATGACACCATGTTTAAAATCAAGTTCTACCGTGATCGTGATGGAATCATATATATTTCTCGCTGCCATCCCTTGTGGAAGTTTTGCATGCCCTGCAATAAAGTATGTGTTCATCATCTGATCTCCTCTATCTATAATTAATGTACGGAAATTTGCTCGAAGGGCCATGCAGGCAATTGCTTGCGAAGCGCTTTATCTTGTCTGTAGCCAAGAGCGTATTCACCCTGCATTACAGTATGAATCTCACGGGTTCCTTCGTAAATGACCGGAGCCTTTGAATTCCGGAGAAAACGTTCGACTGGATATTCATCCGAGTAGCCATAGGCACCATGAATTTGAACAGCATCATTGGCCGCTTCGTTAGCAGCATTACATGATATCCACTTGGCAAGTGATGTTTCCTTCGTATTCCTTTTTCCTTGATTTTTTAAGGTACCCGCTTTAAAGACCAGCAATCTTGAAATCTCTAAATTTGCGGTCATCTTGGCAATCATCTGTTGAACGAGCTGATGCCTGCCAATCTCTTTTCCGAAGGTACTTCGTTCATGACAATACTTCAAGCTTGCTTCAAGGCTTGCTTCAATTAACCCTACAGCACCTGCGGCCACTGTAAACCGGCCGCTGTCCAATGCCGACATGGAGATTTTAAAGCCCTCACCTTCTTCACCAAGCCTATTCTCCACCGGAACTTTTACATCCGTTAAAAAGACTTCGCCTGTATTCCCCGCACGGATTCCTAATTTCCCTTTAATGGCTTTCGACTCCACTCCCTCAAAAGTCCGTTCCACTATAAAAGCGGTAATTCCCCTTGAGCCGGCATCATGATCCGTCTTGGCGAAAATAAGGAAATGATCTGCATAATCACAGAGCGAAATCCAAGTTTTTGATCCATTCAGGATATAATGGTCCCCAACACGTTTTGCAGTTGATTTCATTGACGCTACATCAGATCCTGCATTCGGTTCAGTCAGCCCAAAAGCGCCAATCTTGGTCCCTTTTGCTTGAGGAACTAAGTATTTCCGTTTTTGTTCTTCCGTCCCCCATTGCAGCAGGGTCATGCTATTCAACCCTGTATGTACAGAAACTGCGGTTCGGTAAGCCGTATCGCCTCGCTCCAGTTCTTCACAAACGATGGCCAGGGTATTATAATCCATTCCGACTCCACCGTACTCTTCTGGTATACAAACGCCCATCAACTGCAATTCCGCTAATCTTTTTAAAATATGTGGCTGGAATTGACCCTGCCTATCCCACTCTTGAATATATGGGGTAATTTCCCTATCCACGAATTTCCTTACCACTTTCTTTACACTTTGCTGCTCTTCTGTTAATTCGAAATTCATCATTAAAATTCCTCCTAAATAATTTTATTTTCCTTGAATTTGCTTATTTGGTCTGGACTATATCCAATTTCAGCCAAAATGGAATCGGTATGCTCACCATACAACGGCGGATGCTTTCTCATCGTAACCGGCGTTTTCGAAAGTTTCAGGGGCGATCCCGTCACTCTAAGATTTTCAATTGTCGGATGTTCCATGTTCACCAACATGCCTCTTGCGATGATTTGTGGATCCTCGAACATCTCTGCGATATCATTAATCGGACCATTGGGTATCCCTGCATCATCAAACAGCCTTTTCCATTCTTTCTTTGTCTTTCCTCTCAACGAATCCTCTATAATCCGTATTAATTCTTCCTTGTTTTGCAAACGTTTTTCATTA
Organism: Peribacillus sp. YIM B13482; assembly: GCF_042787975.1. Lineage (NCBI taxonomy): Bacteria > Bacillati > Bacillota > Bacilli > Caryophanales > Bacillaceae > Peribacillus > Peribacillus sp. YIM B13482. Next base: position 8,813 of record NZ_JBHZPF010000015.1, on the reverse strand, counting down.
TGCTTAAACTGTTCCTGCTCGGCTAAATCAGGTCTGCCTAAAACGGTTGTGAATCTCCTGAACTGATCATCATTTCCTACAGCCACGACAAGCTCCCCATCCCTTGTCCGGAACGTCTGGTATGGAACGATATTGGGATGTTGGTTTCCCATTCGTTCAGGGGTCAAGCCACTGAATAAATAGTTGCTGGCAACATTCACCAATGAAGAAACCTGACAATCCATTAACGAAATATCAATTTCCTGTCCTTCCCCCTCTTTATCCCTATGATGTAAAGCGGATAGAATGCCAATGCCTGTATACAAGCCAGTCAATATGTCAGCTATGGCCACTCCGACCTTCACGGGGCTTCCATTTTTTTCTCCTGTGATGCTCATCAAACCACTCATTGCTTGAATGATATAATCATAGCCAGGCAAATCTTTATAAGGACCGGTTAAACCAAATCCCGTAATCGAGGCCATGATCAATTTAGGGTTAATTTCCTTTAAATCTTCATAACCTAACCCCATTTTTTCCAATGTACCCGTCTTAAAATTTTGAATCACTATATCCCGTGAAGACACTAATTTCTGGAAAATCTCTTTCCCTTGTTCAGATTTTAAATTCAAGGTCATGCTTTGCTTATTTCGATTGGCACATAAATAGTAAGCGCTTTCTCCTTGGGCGAATGGCGGACCCCACCCTCTCGTTTCATCACCTGATTCATGATGCTCAATTTTAATTACCTCCGCACCCAAATCACCGAGAATCATTGAACAGAACGGTCCCGCCAAAACACGGGATACATCGATAATCCTGACTCCTTCCAAAGCTCCATTCATATCATCACCCCTTTCAAACTGTCAGGATACACAAAAAAGAGCCAGTAAAACCAACAATGTCATACATTGATGTTTCACTGACCCTTATCCACGAACTGTCTTCCTGCAAAGGAAGATCAAGTGAACCAAGTCAATTTTTATGAATTCCAGATTTATGACAAGCCGGCCATGCAACAAGGTAACTTGTTGTCATCGGTTTGGTAAATTAAGTATAGTTTCATTTTTTGAATTTTGCAATAACTTTGTTTGGGTGTTTTTATTACTTCCACTGAAATACTCTTTAGCATACTTCCCGTTTAATATAAAAATACTTCCAGGACTCCCTCAAGCTAAAGTAATTGGAATTGCCTTTATTCGTGAGGCATGTGATGATTGGATATACATAACTGTCTATATTTAAAATGAGAATTTTCCATACAATCAATTATCGGTCGACAGACAAGGAAAGATTCAAAGGGAGATGGCAATATGGTCAATAAAAAAAAGGAAATAATCGAAGCGATCAAGAAATACCCAACCATTATCATTCACCGCCATGTTAATCCGGACCCCGATGCATTGGGGTCACAAATCGGCTTACAACGGCTTTTGAAGCACTCATACCCTGCCAAGGAAGTTTTTGTGGTTGGCGAAGAAGTGGATAGGCTTTTATTCATTGGTGAAATGGATGTCATTACCGATAAAAAATACAAAGGGGCCTTAGTGATTGTTTGTGATACTGCCAACCTTTCACGGATAAGTGATTCCCGCTATGATCACGGGGACCTGCTGATCAAAATTGACCACCACCCCGAGTATGAACAATTCGGTGACCTTTCTTGGGTCGACCCTTCTTATAGCTCTGCAAGTGAAATGCTTGTTGATTTATTTTTGCAATTTCCAGAAGACTTTATCATGAATAAAGAAGCAGCTAAATCATTTTATGCAGGAATTCTAGGTGATACAGGGAATTTCATGAATGGGAATACCACTCCTAGGACATTAAAAATGGTTTCGCACTTAAGAACTTATAATTTTCAGCCAGAAAGAATCCATAACTGGCTTAATATAAAGTCGAAAAACTCTTCAAGACTTCAAAAAGACATTCTCATGAGCTTCAAGGTAACCGATAAAGGGGTAGCTTACTTCATTATTACGGAGGATCTGTTAAATATGTATGGAATAGATCGAATCGAAGCTTCGAATTTAGTAAATACTCTATCAAGTGTAAGGGGAAACAAAATCTGGGCTTTCTTCATCGAATATCCTTCTGAAATCCGTGTCAGGATTCGTTCACGGAGTATTCCCATCGCTTCTGTCGCACGTCAATTCAATGGAGGAGGACATTCACTGGCGTCAGGTGCTACCATCCATTCCTGGGAAGAGGTTGATCATGTTATTCAGGCATTGGATCGAGTCTGTCCATAATACAGGAGTTCATGACAGTGCCGTGTTTATATGTATAATCATCTTCTCAGGCCATTATAACGGATTAATCCGACCTAAACTAGATTTTTTCGACCTTTACCGGAATACAAAAAACACGCCCAAGCCTGGATGGCTGAGGCGCTTTCTCATTACAATTTACTTGGACACTTTTTCAAGAGTTGATAGATCGATCATGCCTTTTATATCACTGCTAGGAATATAACCGGCTTCTTTGCTTATGTCAGCCATTTCCTGGATGACTTGCTCATTAACTTCAGTTGTCACTTCCAAGCGTGAAAATGCTGAAGCCACTTCTTCTTTACTTAATTCTTTTCCAGTCAGTTCCTTCAAATGCTTAATAACCAGTTTTTGGCTTTCTTCAGGGTTGTCCTGTATAAACTTCACCGCTTTTTCATGCGCTTTCAAATAGGAAGCAGCGAGCCCCTTTTTATCCAAGAACTTCTGGCTTGCAGCCACTACCGTATTAGGTGAATCTTTTCCCCATGCAAATTGATCCCAGTCAAGCACTAACTTTCCTTTTGCCTGGTTTTCCAATACATACCCCCATGGTTCCTGGGTAGCAGCTGCATCGACTGATTTTTGGACAAAGAGAGCGGTTGTGTCAGCAGGGGCTGTCGCATACAACTCAACTGTTCCCCCATTTGTAGTCGGTTTTAAGTCAACATCTTGAAGGGCTTTCCTAAGCATGACATCCTGTGTGCTCCCAATGACGGGAATCGCTACTTTTTTACCGTCCAAATCTTTTAAATCCGTTACCTTGCTGTTCTCACTGGCCACAAGAACGGCACCGCCATTAACAGCGCCAGAGATCAGATGGTATTCAGGGTTTTTCACGTAAAAGTTAAGCAATGGACCAGGTCCAACCGTTCCGACATCAATAGCGTTTGTAGCCATTGCTTCCATGAATAATCCGCCATTGGCCACTGTTTTGGTTTCAATCTTAACATCTTTACCGAACTCTTCTTCAAAAAAGCCTTTTTCAAGTGCAATGATCGTTGCACTGTGAGTTAAATTAGGAAAATATCCAATTTTCACAGTTTGTTTACCAGAGCCTTTTTCCTCTTCTTTACTGGTGGATTGTGTGCATCCGCTTACTATTCCGATTAACAATACGGACATAATAAGGGCAAAAAATGATTTTTTCAGCATATTTCCCTCTCCTTTTACACTATAATCTTATTAATCTACCGTTGGTTTACTCCCCATTTCAGTTGAACATTACGCTCTAGGCGTGAGAAGACAACATTATCCACGATTGTTCCAATGATTGCGATAATGATCATTACGGAGATCACCAAATCCATTTGTCCAAGTGATCTGCCCATTTCCAGCAACTGTCCAAGACCGCCGCCACCGCCAAGTAATTCACCTGCCATCAATGCACGCCAAGAAAATGCCCATGCAATTCGCAGCCCGGATATAATTTGTGGAACAGATGCTGGTAAAATTACGGTACGTAGAAAATGAAAACCGGTTGATCCATATGTTTTGGCAACCCGTTGATACAGCTGGGGCACATTCCGGAATCCACTTGTTGCATTAACTGTCATCGTCCAAGTTGCGCCGATCGTGACGATAAAGAGAATTGAAAAATCATTCAATCCAAACCAAATTATTGCCAAAGGGAACCAAACGATACTCGGGATGGATTGTAAAGCAGTCACTACGAATCCAAGCGTATCCTCAACCAGTTTAAAGCGCCAAATGAAATATCCTAAGATTAGACCTATTATAATGGCAATCGTGAAGCCGATTAGGATACGGCCAAGGCTTTTTCCGATGGCTTCGGTTATTTGTCCGCTTACTAGTCCATTAAACAGAGTTTCCAACACTTGAGTCAGGCTGGGAAACATGAAGTCCGGTAGACTGGAAAGTCTAGATGTGACTTCCCATATCCCCGCTATCATCGCGATGAATATGATTCGTCTTAAAGCTGTAATCATTCCCCATTTCCTCCTTCAGCACTTTTTCAATTTCCTCCTGCAAGATCGATAGAACCCTTTGTTCAGTATGCAAAGTTACACTATCCGGCATAACTCCATCTTTCATGGAAGGGACGGAAATCGTCTCTTTAATTTTCCCGGGACGGGTTGCAAAGACGATAATTTTTTCGGAAAGCTGAACAGCCTCACGAATATTATGGGTAACGAAAAAAATGGTCACTTTAGTTTTTCTCCAGATTTCGAGCAGCTCTTTATGCAAGACCATCCTCGTTTGCTCATCAAGAGCAGAAAATGGTTCATCCATCAACAGGATATCAGGTTCCATCACCAGCGCTCTTGCGATGGCTACCCTCTGTTTCATCCCCCCCGAGAGTTGATGTGGATAGGAGTCAACATATCTGCTGAGGTGAACCATTTTTAAAATGTCCAATGCTTTGGCTTTAGCCTCTTCTTTGGGAATCTTCTTTAACTTCAATCCGTATGTAACATTTTCAAGAACCGTCAACCAAGGAAATAACCCAGCCTCTTGAAACACTACAACCCGCTCCGGACCTGGCTTAATCACCTTTTTTCCAGCTACACGTATTTCACCTTTATCAGCCTTATCAAGGCCGGCAATTAGATAAAGGAGTGTCGATTTGCCACATCCTGAAGGTCCGACGATCGAAACGAAGCTTCCTTTCTCGACCTCTATATTAATCTCATCGAGCACCTTTATGCTTTCTTTCTTTTCATTCGAAAAACTTTTTTCAATGCCATCTATTGTTAAATACATAAAGTCACCCCACTTTTATATCGCACCGATTAACTAAACATTATTTCTTAATAATGATTAATCCAATGGTTTTTGTCAACAATAAAAATGCAAAAATTCTAATTTATCGGTATCTTTCTATCAAACTGTCAATATATTGATAAATATTCCAATTTTACATAAAGGTTCATATAAACAAATTCCATTCAACAAATAAAAAACCTGAGCCCTTTTCAAGGGTTCAGGCTGATTTTTCAGTATCCAATTTCGTGCCTTCATTTCAGTTAAGTTAACCGAGGTCTCCGCTCCATTCAGTAACTTAAAAAATCCTGCTTCCATACAATTTATCCTTCATCTTTTGCGTCCTTTCATGCAGTGGCTTTTTCAATATGATGCCAAAGCTGAGCGTGATTATTAAATAGAGGAATAAGATGAATATATCATTGCCAGCGACACTCCAGGTTATCCCTCCAACTGATTCACGAAGTAAACCAACGGCATAGGTAAACGGCAGGAAGGGGTTGATATATTGGAAAAATGGCGGTGTTACTTGAATGGGGAAGGTACCTCCCGAGCCTGATATTTGAAGCACCATCAGAACTACGCTTATTCCCTTCCCAACATTTCCTAGAACCGAGACGAATGTGTAGACCATTAAAGTAAATACTGTACTTATCAAGACGGAGAACATGACGTACTCGAATTTATTTACTGCATATACATCAATCAGAAAAAGGTTACCGATGGAAACGGCTAATGCCTGCATCAATCCAATGATGAAGAATATAAGGTACCTGCCAATATAAATTTGATATGGACTGTAACCCTTTTGTGTGACGCTCACGCTAAGCATGGAAATCAATATTGTCCCACCCACCCAGAGGGAAAGTGCCGTGAAGAAGGGGGACATGGCAGATCCATAGTTCGGAATGGGAAATAAACTGTGTTTATTGAGCAATACTGGCTCCGAGAAAAAGTCACTTTCCTGTTCAATATCATTCTTTAGAAAATCAATCACTTCTTCCATATTATAAGATTTATCGATTTCTCTCATTTTAGAAGCCAGAGCCTTGATTTTTCCCTCGATCTCCGGAAATTTATCCTGTAACTTATCGATATCTCCCGTACGAGTTACTAACGTTCGATTCGTCTCATTCAACAATGTCTTCACTTCAGGAAGAGCTTGGCTTCCCTCCTCAATCATACGCTGGGCATTCTGTAATATAGTATCCGTTTCAGCCCAGATTTCATTGAATTTTGGTCCTGTCTCCTTTGAAAAGGTATCCTGGAAGCTTCCCAGGACTTCATCATTATTTTCACCAAGATTTCTAAGTGAGTCGAAGGAATGGTCATTCAGTGCTTGAAGTTGATCCGAAGCATTATCCCTTAAACCATCCACTAGATTTATTTCTGGCTGAAGGCGGTTTTTTTCACTAAATTGATTGACGCTCACCAATAAGTTATACATACTGTCCAAAAGATATAACTCTTTATTTATCCTCGTTCTCCCTTGTTCAACTAGCTGATTCCCCTCATTATCGGGCAAATCCTGATCCGCTAACCTATTTGCAAGCACTAAAATCGATTCATTATCACTCCTGATGCTCGCAATATCATTTTTCAAGAGTGGATGGATTTCGGCAAATGCCTGCTTGGTTGAGTCTACATAATTAGAAACACCTGATACCAATTTGTCTTTCTGTGATGTTAAACCTTCTATTGAATCCAGACCATCATTGACCATTTTAATGATTTCTTCTGCTCTTTTCACATGTGTTTGTACGATTTTCAGATTTTGTTCAAGCTCCGGAAGTTCTCCCTCTAATAAATACACCATATTCTTCATTTTCTGAATTGTCGGCAACTCATTTTGCAAGGTGATTCCCAGTTCATTAAAGATTGCAAGAATACTCCCGCTAGCTGATTTGATAAAGCTTTTGCTCACATTTCCCACAATGCTGTTGGCCCCCGCTGCCGTAATTTTAGGAGCAATGGAATTGATTTTTTCATTCACATAATAATCAATCTCCGCTTTAATAGGGTCATCGGTCATGATTGTCGCAATATGCTCCGAAAAATTCTCTGGAATGATGATGGATGCGTAATAATCCCCCTTTTCCACTTTTGCTAACGCCTCTTTTTGAGTTGTGAATCTCCAGCCCAAATCTTTGTTTCCCTTTAACCCCTCTATGACTTCCTTGCCTATGTTTACGGCTTCGCCATTTAACTCTGCACCTTTATCATTATTTGAAACACCGACAAGGATTCCTTCCGTATTTGCATATGGGTCCCATGATGCAACAATATTAAACCACGCATAAATGGATGGGATGAACATAAGAAACACAACAACGATACAAATAAAGAAATTTTTATAAATGCATTTTAAATCGTCAATGAATATCTCCCGAATATTACTCAAAACATACCCCCGTGCAAAAAGTATTTTGATACTATTATTCGAAAAATGTTCTAAATCAATACTAAGTAAACATATCCATGGATTTTCGACACCAAATAAAAAGAAGCAAGTAACGATATGCTACTTGCTTCCTATTTCACTTATTTTGAATGCCTGATTTATAAGGAAGTACGTTTCATAATTATGTTGATTTTTTCGAAACACACAGTGATTATACTGATTCAGGAATGCATATTGAAACAGTGAACGAAATAAAAAAATGCTAGGCCGAAAACTATAGGGTCCCGTTTATTGAAAAGGGACATGTAAACTGGTATACCTCATTTTTAATAGTTGATCAAATTAATTACAAAAAAAACCAATTAGTTTCCCTACCTATTTTTGACTTATGCCTTCGTTCAGGAAGAAAACCAATCCTTATTAAAGAATCGCTCCCTTTATGGAATATTTAAAATATGGCCACGATCCTAAAAAACTTAATTCTTCTTCAACTTTCGCACCCAAATTACAGAATAATGGGCTTGCTGTAAAAACATACTATTACAAACGAACTGTCGGGATTTTTAAAAGGGAGAAATAGCCATGCCAGGATCTGTTGAAATCATCTTTCGAACCTTTACAGCTTTTATTTTATTATGGGTATTTGTCCATCTGCTCGGTAAACAGACGATTGCCCAAAGGACCTATCACCTTTATATCGCTTCAATTACGATGGGGACAATTGCAGGCAATCTAGCATTCAATATTAAAATTAAATTCTTGTATTTTATCCTTGCAATGATTATTATGGGTGCCGTCGTTTTTATACTGAATCTTGTAGCGGTTCGAAATCCGCGCTTCGGAAAATGGATTGCTGGAGAACCTGTTGCCTTAATTCAGAAAGGACAGATTCTTGAGGAGTCCATGCAGCGAATGGGGTATTCACTGGATTCTCTTAAACAGGCTTTGCGGGGCAAGGATATCTTCCATTTTGATGAAGTGGAATGTGCCATATTAGAGATAAATGGCTCACTTTCTGTATTAAAAAAAACACAATACCAAAATACCACCAAACAGGATTTGGCTATACGGTCCTCAGCTGGAACTATACCGATAGAGATGGTCTATGATGGGAAGATCCTATACGAAAACTTATCCAAACAAACCTACGATGACGAATGGTTAATGGCTGAACTTAAAAAAAGAAACCTTTCTGTTATTGACATCTCTTATGCTGTTGTAGGGACAAAAGGAAATTTGTCTATTGATTTGATTTGGGATCAATCAAGGGAATGATCTTTAGCATTTCAGTAAGTATCATAATCAGTATTAAAAATAAATTCGGGTATGGAAAGAAAAAGTGGTTTTTCCAGAAGGAAAAACCACTCAGACTGTAGACAAACTCGATGAAAATCGAGTTTGTCTATTTTTTATGAGTTGTACAATTTGGCCGTTGATTTTCC
>NZ_JBHZPF010000144.1:0-1092 GCF_042787975.1 Peribacillus sp. YIM B13482 | reverse complement strand
ACTTAGTTGGACAATAAAAATAAGGGCATGTAGAATCATACACAATAAGTGAGGAGAATCTACTATGTCTAGAAAAAGAAGAACGTTTACAACAGAGTTTAAAAAGCAAGTGGTTGCTTTATATGAAAATGGGAAAAGTCGCCACGATATTGTCAGTGAATATGAATTAACTGCATCTGCTTTAGACAGATGGATTGCGCAATTCCAACAGACTGGTTCATTCAAAGAGAAAGACAATCGAAGTCCTGAAGAACAAGAATTAATGGAGTTAAGAAAAAGAAATAAGCAGCTAGAAATGGAAGTCGATATTTTAAAGCAAGCCGCGCTGATCATGGGACGAAAAGAGAAGTGATTGAAAGAAATCGTCACACCTATTCGGTATCAGCAATGTGCGAAGTCCTGCAAATAGCCCGGAGTACATTTTATTATGAAACAGAAATAGCAGCTCAAAAAGAACAAGAAAAAGCTGCAGAAGAACAAAAATTAAAAGAAGAGATCCTTCTGATTTTCAACAAAAACCGTCAAGTATATGGAACTCGCAAAATGAAAGATGCCCTTTTTAAAGCAGGTCGCACGGTATCCAGACGGCGCATTGGTCGGTTAATGGGTGAGCTTAAAATCCAATCGAAGTATACACAAGCATCATACAAGCCAATGAGCTCACCACCAAATGAAGAATCCGTTCGAAACGTGTTACAGCGAGAATTTCAAGTAGACGAAGAGATGTCAGTAGTGGTAAGTGACTTAACGTATGTCAAAGTAGGCAAGCAATGGAACTACGTCTGTTTTTTAATAGATTTATATAATAGAGAAATAGTTGGTTACAGTGCTGGAGAGCGAAAAGACGCAGCTCTAGTTCAACGCGCATTCGCAACTGTCAAGCATCCATTAGGAAATGTGAAAGTATTTCATACAGACCGTGGTTCTGAATTTAAAAACGTTGGTATCGATGAACTACTAGGTAAATACCAGATAAAACGCTCTCTAAGCCATAAAGGGAATCCTTATGATAATGCGGTGGCAGAAGCAACATTTAAGATACTAAAAACAGAATTAATCAACGGAACGAACTTTCTGACCCTTGAACAACTC
>NZ_JBHZPF010000143.1:0-1224 GCF_042787975.1 Peribacillus sp. YIM B13482 | reverse complement strand
TGGATTTGGGTCAATATTTTGGACACTAAAAAGTTAAATCTTAAGCTGTATTCCTAATTCGATCTTCAATGGCTTGTGGGGTTTGATAGCCCAAGCTGCTGTGAATTCTTTTTCGGTTATACCAACCTTCAATAAATTGGAACATCGCTAGTTTAGCTGTTTGATAGTCTAGATATTGTACGTGGTTGACTTCTTCCTTTTTTAATAGGGCATGAAAGGATTCAATACAGGCATTATCGTACGGGCAACCTTTCTGACTAAAAGATTGCTTAATATGATAGTTTTGGATATGTTGAGTAAACTCACTGCTTGTATATTGTGAGCCAAGATCCGTATGAAGAACTAAGCCCTCCGGGGGCTTTTGTGATATGTGGGCGTTATTGAAAGCTTTTATGACCAGTTCTGTCGTCATTGAACGAGAAAATGAATACCCTACTATTTTCTTAGAATGAAGGTCCAATACCGAAGCTAAATAACACCATCCGTCTTTTAACGTGTGGATATACGTAATATCTGCTACCCATTTCTCATTAATGGTTTGAGTAGTGAAGTCTCGTTTTAGCAAATTATCCAATTGAATAACCTTTTCTTTAGATGGATAGGGACGGTATTTTTTCTTGGTAATAGAACGAATTCTCGCCTTACTCATTAAACGTTGAACACGCTTTAGACTTAGGGAAAACCCTTTGGTTAATAAGCTTTCATGAATCTTTGGAGCCCCATATCGTCCTTTGCTTTCCAGGTAAATAAGATGAATTTCCTTCGTTAGTTCTATGTTTTCCTGTTCGCGATTTGATACGACTATTTGAAGGGATTGATAATGGCTGCTTCTTGGGATTTCTAGTATTTCACACATCTTCTGTACGGGATATTGTTTCTTGTGTTCCTCAATAAATTCGGTAAGATCTGTCTCGGTTACTTTTTCGCGAATATGGCCATAGCCTTTTTTAAGATTTCAACTTCCTGCTTTAACCGAAGGTTTTCCTTCTGAATGGCGGCTAATTCCTTTGGAGTCATGGACTCTTCCCCTAAACCGATAGGAGTAAATTCTTTAATCCATTTATAAATGGTAACTTCTGATACGCCATATTCGCCGCTTAATTCTTTGACCGAATTACCCGAGTGATAAAGATCTACAATAGTTTTTTTGAATTCATTATTATATTTTTTACCTGTATTCTTACGTTCCAAGACGGACACATCCTCTCAAAAATCATTGTAAGG
>NZ_JBHZPF010000142.1:0-1349 GCF_042787975.1 Peribacillus sp. YIM B13482 | reverse complement strand
CTCCCTCAATAAAGAAAGCAAAACCTCTCGATATCTCCGTTTTTCTTAGATTTTCATAGTAGTTTACCTGCCGGTAATCACTTAATAGTTGGGGGGAAATCACTTGAATGGATAAAATTAGACCTTTGGAGAAAAAAGAATTATAGCCCACTAACCAACAACTTACAGAAATTGGTGAATGAGTTAAATTATGATCGCACTGGTGGATGTCCACATTTCTCATGGAGGTCAACCCTCCCATGCCTCACAGAGTCTTCGCTCTCAAATTCCTTCGTCCAACCTTTCCATGAGGTGGATGTCAGCCATGCTGCCCCACAGGGTCCTTGCCCGTAATTTAGTTGCTTTGCCGACTAATCCGTGCTTCAAATGATACCCAAATATACATAACCAAGAAAACTCGCCTCTACTATTTTATCTAATCTAAAACTGAATCAAGCTGCTAGTTCCACCTTCTTTGATACTCGCATATGAGGAATATCCTTTAACATCTTTTCTTCATTAAATTCAAATTGCTTTTTACCCATGCTAAAGAAAATACGGATCAGTTTATTACATAAAGCAATAAGGGACTGCATCTTCTTTAATGGATTATCTGGACGTTGAGTATAGTAGGCATGTAATGCCTTAAATGCTGAATTTTTGGCAACCAGAATCATACAAACCCTGAACAACAGGGCTCGCAGCTTTTTCCGTCCCCTCTTTGTGATGGTTGTTTTCCCCTTATGCTTACCAGAGGTATTTTCTTTTAAGCTTAAGCCGGCCAGCTTAATAATTTGTCGGGGATGAGTATATTCCTTAAGGTCACCAACTTCTGCAAAGAAGCCCGCAACAGTGTCTCTACCAACACCTTTTATCGCTAACATTTGTGGTACACCTGGTATTTCATCAAGTAAACAATCTATTTTTGTATCCAATTCTTCGAATTTCAAGTGGATTAATTCATATTTAGCCAGAAGCGTTTTCAGCTCCAGTTTTGCCATTTCGGAGCCTTGTCGAAGTCCGATGGACTTACTGGCTGCTTGCTTTAACTTACGAATTTTGCTTAGACCTACACTTCGGGTCACGGTTTTTCTTAAGTGGGCTAACAGTTCGTGCTCAGTGAAATTTACTATTTCATGTGGTAAAGCATAGAGCTTTAAGAATTGTAATGCTGCTTTTCCCTCCCACTTCTTAAATACCGTTAGAAATTCTGGAAAGTACCGATCAATCCAGTTATGGACCTGGCCTTGGACCGTCTGAAGATCCTCTGTTAAAAGATCACGAATTTTCTTCGCCACCCGTAGTTCGGCATAAACTCCTTGTGGTATCGTAGGTTCGGCGTATCTTCCGTCTTTGACCAACTGTGCAAT
>NZ_JBHZPF010000141.1:0-1379 GCF_042787975.1 Peribacillus sp. YIM B13482 | reverse complement strand
TTACGTCCTTCAAAAAAATTAGAATTTGGTGGGCTTATTTTAGTATGGCCTTTCACGAATATGTTTTCATACAAAAAGATAGGAACGTGTAGAAAGCTATTTATTTCTCTATTGAGAAAGGACATTAATATTTAGTGGCACAAAAATGTAATTCTGGAAGGTGTGGAAATATTGAAACCAATCATATTTGATGTTGATACTGGGATTGATGATGCCATGGCGATGGCATATGCATTAAATTCACCAGAATTGGAAGTGCTGGGGTTTACCACTTGCTTTGGTAACGTACCCATTGTTGAATCGACCCGTAATACACTGGCCGTTTTGGAAAAATTAAATAGGCGCATTCCGGTTTTTGAAGGAGCCGGTCAAACATTGGTACGCGGAAAGAAGAAGAAATATCCCAAGCATGTCCATGGGGAAGACGGATTAGGAAATACCCTTCAGTTTGAACCAACTATTAAAGCATCAAAAGGGAATGCATCAGATTTCATTATCGAACAAGTGAAAAGCCGGCCGCATGAAATTACGGTTATTGCAGTAGGACCACTGACTAACATCGCAATGGCGATTAAAAAAGCCCCGAAAATCATGTCCTTAGTAAAAGAGGTGGTTATTATGGGCGGTGCTGTAAACGTACAAGGAAATGTAACGCCTTATGCTGAAGCGAACATAGTATCCGATCCCGAAGCGGCTGATCATGTATTTTCATCCGGACTGCCAATCACCCTAGTGGGACTTGATGTGACACTGCAAACATATCTTTTGAAATCGAAGCTTGATGAATGGCGGGCAACTGGTAAGGAGAGCGCCCGATTTTTAGCGGAAATGACCGATTATTATATGAAAGCTTATGAAATCTCCCATCCAGGTTTGGGCGGTTGCGCCCTTCATGATCCACTTGCAGTCGGGGTTGCGATTGATTCAAGTTTTGTAGGTGCAGAAATGATGAACGTCAAGGTTGTGACCGAAGGCGAAGAAACAGGCAGGACAATAGGCCAACAGGTTAGCGGTCCTGGAATCCGCGTCTGTACGAAAGTGCAAGCGGATCGGTTTGTGAAACACTTTTTGGAACGGGTTATATGAGGACTTGATCATGTGATAAGGATCTCCATTAACTAAGTCGCACAGCTGAAATCCATGTATTAAAAATAGTTTATTTTGCTTTGAAAAAAGGATCTTCGTATATTTGGATATCCTTTCGATTGGTTTTTCAAATATTAATCAATCGTTTGATTAATTTCATAGAGATTTGATGAAATCCCTACATTTTAGTAATGGTCCAAAAAAAATGGGCATAAGGGGGCTGTTGACAATCTAAAAGGATTTTTGAAACCTGTATAGAATTTATTCTATGCAGGTTTTTTATTGGAGGGATT
>NZ_JBHZPF010000140.1:0-1392 GCF_042787975.1 Peribacillus sp. YIM B13482 | reverse complement strand
AGTCCCTTCGGGCCAATAGAGGTAGTTTTTCTCAGTTTATTCTGAGGAAATCTACCTTTTTTTGTTTTATAATCAAAGGTAATAAATTTATGTGGGGGAGTACGATGATTCAAAAACAAACGTCTATGGTTTTTAGTTCGTATATGGCCATTTATGATGTAGTGGTTCCAAAGGATAACATGTTACGCAAGATCAATGAACTTATTGACTTTTCTTTTGTGTATGAAGAATTGAGGGACAACTACTGTCTTCATAACGGCAGGAATGCTGTCGATCCAATACGTATGTTTAAATATTTGCTGCTCAAGACCATTCATAACCTATCAGATGTGGATATAGTTGAGCGTTCCAGGTATGATATGTCCTTTAAATATTTCCTCGACATGGCTCCAGAAGATCCAGTTATCGACCCTAGCTCCTTAACGAAATTTCGAAAGCTCCGTTTAAAAGACATAAACCTTTTGGATATGCTCATTCATAAAACCGTTGAGATTGCGATTGAAAAGGAAATCATTAAAAACAAAACGATTATTGTGGATGCCACCCACACGAAAGCCAGATACAATCATAAGACTCCAAAGGAAATATTGATGGACCAATCTAAAAAATTAAGAAAAGTAATCTATTCGATAGATGAAGAGATGAAAAATAAATTCCCGGCCAAAACCACTACTGATGTATTGCAGGATGAAATTGCTTATAGCCAGAAGCTCATCGAGGTAGTGGAAACAGAAGAGCGTATCACCCAATATCCAAAGGTAAAAGAGCAGTTAAATCTATTAAAGGAAACGGTATCCGATGATATTGAACAGTTAAGGATCTCCAAAGACCAAGATGCCAAGATTGGCCACAAGAGCGCTGACTCTTCTTTCTTTGGATACAAAACACATATTGCGATGAGTGAGGAGCGAATCATTACAGCTGCGACTATCACTACAGGTGAAAAAACGGACGGTAAAGAATTAAAGGCATTAGTTGAAAAGAGCACGGCAGCTGGTATGGAGATTGAGACCGTGATTGGGGATGCAGCTTACTCAGAGAAGGGAAATATTGAATACAGTGAAGAAAATAACATTAAACTAGTCGCAAAATTGAATCCTTCAGTTACACAGGGATTCCGGAAGAAGGAAGAGGAATTTCAATTTAACAAGGATGCAGGAATGTACGTTTGTAAGGC
Source organism: Peribacillus sp. YIM B13482 (assembly GCF_042787975.1). Classification (NCBI taxonomy): domain Bacteria; kingdom Bacillati; phylum Bacillota; class Bacilli; order Caryophanales; family Bacillaceae; genus Peribacillus; species Peribacillus sp. YIM B13482. The sequence goes on along the minus strand of NZ_JBHZPF010000140.1, from coordinate 215 downwards.
TGGGCATTTGGCTATCAGGAAAGCTCGCCAGGGCAAAAAAGATGTAGGGACGAATCAAACAGATACCTATTACTTCGACGTAGAAAAGTGTAAGATTTGTCCCTTTAAAGAGGGCTGTTATAAAGAAGGAGCGAAAAGCAAGACCTATTCTGTCAGTATTAAATCCAATGAACATATAGAACAGGCTACATTCCAGGAGAGTGAATATTTTAAAG
>NZ_JBHZPF010000139.1:0-1431 GCF_042787975.1 Peribacillus sp. YIM B13482 | reverse complement strand
CTTGTTTATTTATTATTTTTCTTCCTTTTTTTGTAGCTAGTTCATTACTTTTATCATTCGTTTTAAGTTTAATGCCAACGCCGAAAAGAGGCATTGTTCATGGATTTTTTGAATGCCCCTCTTATATGTCTTATATAAATTGTGCTTTATTTTCATGGTGCCAAATGAGCCTTCACACCAGATTCTTCTTAGTTTTTGAACCAGTTTGTAACCACTTGTTTTTGTCCTTTTCATGTTTTCTTCTAATAGTTCATGGGCGATAGGGCGTGATATGGTTCTTTTGGTCGCTGTTTTCCCGAAGCATTCCACTCTGAAAGGACAGACTTTACAGTCTTTGGTTTTTGCCGAATAGGTCTTGTAATTTGTTTCGCCACTTCTCATTAAATGTGTAAAGGCTAGTTCCTTCTTATTTTGACAGAGGTATATATCCTTTTCGCTATTATAAGTGAACTCCCGATGCGAGGTTGTCTTAAACGCCGAATCATACTGAATGGGACTGATATACCCCGTTATGCCTAATGTTTTTAATCCATGGTGAATAGGAGTTGTATCGTATCCACGATCCGCCCCTACATTCTTAATATTTAAATGAAACTTCTCTTTTATCACTTTCAAGCGTTCTACGTAAGGTTCGCAGTCATTTACATTTCCTGCACTCGGATGAATATCTATTATGATTCCGTTTTGGGTATCAATGCTGGCATGAGCCAAATAGTGGGGACCTGATGGTTTCCCGGGTCGATTTAATAATCCTGAATCAGGATCGGTTTTAGAGACGGACACTATTTTTGTAGTAGATTCTTTCGATTTTCTCCCAGCCTTTTTTCGACCAGCGTTTTCTCTTTTCTCCTGCAGTTCTTTTTCAAGCTTCTTTGCCTCCTCTTCAAGAGTATTTAAATACTGGGAAGGAGTCTTCTCAACCTCAACCTTTTTCACCTGATCCTTAGAAGCACTGGCTTTTATATGGGTAGAATCTGTCACAATAGTTTCCCCTGTGACCAACCCTTTTTCAATGCATAGTGAAACAATGTGATCGAAGATTTCTTGGAATACGGCACTGTCTTTAAACCGTCTTCGACGATTTTGACTAAAAGTAGAGTGGTCAGGAATTCGATCAGATAGATCAAGTCCTAAAAACCATCTATAAGCAAGATTTACATGAACCTCCTGTTCAAGTTCGCGTTCTGAGTCAATATTAAAAAGATAGCCGATAAGCAACATCTTGAAAAGGAGGACGGGATCCAAAGACTTCCGGCCCAGTTTCGAATAAAAACTTTCCATTTTAACGTATATAAAAGAGAAGTCAATTCTCTCCAATATTAAGCGGAGAATATGATTAGCAGGAACAAAATCGTTCAAATCAATAAACTCCATTTTGCTTTGGTACTCATCATTGCGTCCCATCATAGAAATCCCTCCAATAAAAAACCT
>NZ_JBHZPF010000138.1:0-1439 GCF_042787975.1 Peribacillus sp. YIM B13482 | reverse complement strand
TTTGAAGTGAACCCAAAAAGTTAGACACTTTATTTAATTAGGCAGCCTTGAGGGCATGAACCCGGTAATCTACCGGGCTCATGCCTTTTAATTTTACCTTGATTCGTTGATGATTGTAGTAATGGATATATTCTTCTAGTTCTTGTTTGAAATGCTCCATGCTTTCAAATTCTTGAAGATAGAGTAACTCGGATTTTAATAGCCCAAAGAAGTTTTCAATGACCGCATTATCGAGACAATTTCCTTTGCGGGACATGCTTTGTGTAATCTTATGTCTTTTCAAATCATGTGAGTATTGTTTCATCTGGTAATGCCAGCCCTGATCTGAATGGAGAATGGGTGAATCTTTCGATTCCAAGCGATTAAAGGCTTTATCTAGCATTTTGGAAACGAGCGGATAAACAGGCCGAGATTCGATATTATAGGCGATGATTTCTCCATTAAACAGGTCAAGAATGGCCGATAAGTATAGTTTCTCCCCAGCTAGATGGAATTCCGTGACGTCTGTCACCCATTTTTCATTGGGCTTTGCCGCCTTGAAATCACGTGCTAGAATGTTGGGCGCAATCTTACCGATGTTCCCTTTGTACGAACGGTATTTCTTCATGCGAACCAATGACTTCAATCCTAGTTCATTCATCAATCGGAGAACTGTTTTATGATTGATGTGAACACCTCGGTTACGTAATTCTAGGGTGATACGCCGATACCCATAACGCCCTTTATGCGTATGGAAAATCTCTTTGATAAGGGATTTAATTTCTGTGTATTTATCCTCACGCCCGAAGGCGTTTACCCAATAGTAGTACGTACTCCGTGCCATTTTAGAAATGGATAGAAGCAGATTTAAATCAAATTGTTTCCTTAGTTCATGGACTACTTTCGCTTTTTCTTTCTTTGTAAGGCTTCCTTTTCTTGAACTAAGGCATTCAACTTTTTTAGATAGGCATTCTCTGCACGTAAGTATTCTAATTCGGCAAGAAGTGCTTCTTGAGAGCCATTAGCTGGCGATTTTTTCTTAGTTTCTTTTTTCATGGATAGACGCCCCTTTTTCTTTGGATTAAGGGCGTCTATACCTCCTTCCTTAAACTGATTTGCCCAATTCAAAAGTGTAGAATCGGAAGGAAGGTTATAGTGTACAGCGGTCTCGTTGATCGATGCCCCATATTCGTTCATATATGTAAGTACCTCTAGTTTAAAGGGCAGAGTGTAATTTGTATAGGATGAAACAAGTCCTTCCATCCCATGTTTTAGATAGCGAGCGACCCATCTTTTCAGAGGGGATAAACCTACATTTCTTTCTTGAGCAATGGATTTATAGGATTTTTTCCCTTTTAAGTACTCTAAAACTGCATTTGATTTTTCGTCTATCGTATATTTAGTCAAAAAAACTGCACCTCCAATTGTTAGATGGTGTCTAACAATTGGGGTGCAGTTCA
>NZ_JBHZPF010000137.1:0-1592 GCF_042787975.1 Peribacillus sp. YIM B13482 | reverse complement strand
TCCCTCCAATAAAAAACCTGCATAGAATAAATTCTATACAGTTTTCAAAAATCCTTTTAGATTGTCAACAGCCCCTAATAGCCTGTTTTTTTAACTTTTCAATTTCCTTTTTGTATAACTGCACAGCTTTTGCAACCTGTTCGTTTTCATTTTTCAAGTATTCAAATTCTGTTATGTCCCTTGAGAAACTAAGTGCTCCAATCAAAATTCCTTTGTCATCATAGATAGGATAGCCAGAGATGATTGTTTTCCTATTATGTATAGTTTCTTGAATAAGGGTTTCTTTTCTAGCACTTCTTAATACATTCGCAATGACGGAGGGAGAAAACACGCCATCTTTTTCGAGGTCAAAGATATTTTGATTCATTTTTGGTTTAAATGGAATTCCAAACATTTTTTCGGTGGTGTGGCTTGTGTATAAAATATTACCCAATGCGTCAGCAATAAAGATTTCATCAAAAGAATGTTCCAAAATATGTTTTAAAAGTATAGAAACGTCTTCTCTTAAATCCATGGTTTACCTCCTAGTCATTACTGATTATCCACTATTCGTAATTGACTGATAATTAAATCTATTCTTATACTAGCACAAAAATTAAATAAGCATTAATAACATGTTACTTCAGATAATTCCCTACATTCAAAGCAATAAAGTTGGTCTTTTATTAATGGAAAACCTTTTTTTATGGGCCTTGGCGTGTTTCCGCCGTCGCCACGACTCCCGAGAAGGCATTGCGTGCAGATGCCAAAAGAAATCGGGATAAGGGTTTTTATGACCGAAGGCATTTCCGTCTCGATGGATGAAATCGCCCGACGTGCCGGTGTGGGCGTGGGTACCGTCTATTCCCGACCAAGGAAGATTTGTTTGGGGCCGTTATTATCAGCCACAAGGCGCGTCTTATCGAAGAAGCAAATCAATTGCTTTACCACGACGACCCGGGTGAAGCATTCTTTCATTATTTTGCAAGAATCATACGCGAGGGGATTGCAAACAAGGCGATCACCGATGCCCTTGTTAGCAGTCTGAATATAGATGCTGGACGTTCGGAGGTTGCAAGGGATTTTTGGCGAGGGATTAACAATCTTCTCGCTCGTGCCCAACAAAGCGGCTCTGTTCGGGCTGATGCTCGCATTGAGGATATCAAAGTCCTGCTTATCGGCATCTTGCAGGCAACCGGGGACGGCGGGACTTTTCCGGACCGCATCGTTTCGATCCTATGCGACGGTCTTCGCGGGTAATCAAAAATAAACGCTTGCGACTCCCGAGACCGCAAGCGTTTAAGGCGCATATTTCGACCTACTTGTGATACGGTTCCCCGCAATTAATTTTGAACTATCCTGCCCGTTAGCGTAGCGAGGCTGCTAATCCATGCGGCAGCTTTGTCCTGCTGATTTATAGTCGTTTTGTTTATACTCTTAATCATTGTTGGAGCTAGCTTTGTTGGTGGATACGGCGGCATGGCTATGGTTACTGAGGCTGCTGCTAAAAATAGTTTAAAAAAAGCCGACCTTTATTGGAGGCTGCTGAAAAACTCACGTTTTTCTAACTAGTACGGTAAATCAAATTAAAAAAAGACGATTCTCATTCGATA
>NZ_JBHZPF010000014.1:0-85964 GCF_042787975.1 Peribacillus sp. YIM B13482 | reverse complement strand
AAAGTTAGTGGAAAACCTGGAAGTAATCGAAGCTAAAGAACTGGAAGTGGGGAGTGCATTTCATGCGTTCCGTTTCAGTACAGTGACGGGCGCAGAAAAATAAGTTAGATCCTAAATCCATAAGGTGATCCAAAGAGAGTGTTAGCTTTTATAAAACTAGCACTCTCTTTGGATAAATAAAAGGAGAATTTTTTCAGATGAAAAATTCAGATGCCATGATAGTTTTTCCTCCTCTAACTGAAGCCAGGCTCTTTCCGTATTTAAGTTTACCCATGATTACTAGTTTTTTGAGAAGTAAAGGAATGAGTGTAAGCCAAATTGATTTAAATATTGAATTATGCCATACCCTCTTTAGTGAAGATTGTTTAAATGAATATGTGAGCATCAATGAAAATGGAAGTAAAGACTTAAAATGGGTATATAAAGTCGAAATGGCTAAATACTTATTAAAAGAACAAAAGCAACTTTACAATAATGTATTCATTGAGAAAAGATCTTCTGATTCATTGAAGTATGACGTTCGGCTGGTGAGACAAGGCATAGAGTTACTGCTAGTCAATTCGTTTTTAAAACTGGAAATTACCTCATTGGAAGAAATCCTTGAATCGGTAAGGGATTTTAGTTGGAAAAAAAGTGATATAGCAACAAAAACCTTATACGAAAATATCAAAGAAAAAATTCTAAACGATAAACCAAAAATCTTCGCGCTTTCTATTGCTTACTATAGCCAAATATTACCTTCCCTTTTAATATGCAAGTGGATTAGAGAACTTTCCCCCAATACCCACATTATTTTGGGCGGGCAACAAATCATGATTCGTCAATCATCTTTCTTAAGCCTAAATGGATTGAATCAATTTGTGGATTCATTAGGAATTTCAGCTGGCGAAGAAACATTATTCATGTTAAACAGGTATTTGAAAAACGATTGCCAAATCGTGGAGGTGCCGGATATTGTTTGGCTTAATGAAAATAATGTTGAAAATGTCCCTTCCAAGTCTGCATATAGGATCACCGATGCCTTACCACCTGATTTTTCTGATTTACCGTACAAAAACTATCTAGATGAAGAAGTACATATGTCTCTGATTACATGTGTGGGGTGTTACTGGGGACGATGCACTTTTTGTTCATATGGTAATAGATCAAGAAAAGAAAAAAGTTATCAGCAGAAAACGGCAAGGCAGGTAGCAAACGAGTGCGAGGATATCATTAACAATTATGGGGTTAATAGAATTAATTTCATAGATGAGAATACTAATTTGCGGCTTGTCGTCAATGCAGTCAAAATACTTAAATCTAGAGGTTATGAAATTAAATTCAGTACACGGAACCGTCTTGAGGATGTGTTGTTAGACGCTGGTTTTTGTTCTGAACTAAGTAATTTAGGTTGCATTTTAATGTCAGTTGGCTATGAAACCAATTCTCAAAGGATTTTAGACTCCTTGGATAAAGGAGTGCAATCTAGTAATTATCAACAGATAATAGATAATTTACATAATGCTAACATTACGCTGCGGATGTCTATAATTGGTGGTTTACCTGGTGAAACCGAGGATGAAATTGAATGTTCTGAGGAATTTTTACTTAAAAATCAAGATAAAATTGGCATCGACGTCATGCAAATGCTCGTTTTGGAACCCGGCACTTATATTTATGAAGATACAAATAATCCTGATATCCATATTCAATCAAGCAAGAATCTAAGAGGAAACAAATTACTCAATTATGGGATGGGTAGAATGGGCGCTACATTTCAATACTCTGACGGAATAACATTTGAAGAAAAACTGAATAGATTCCTGCAACTGCATAAAAATATCAACCCCCAAAAGAATGATGAGCTGCCTCCTGATAAATACAAAAAGGAAGGACTGGATATCACTTCAAATACCTTATTGATAAACCCTTGGACTAAAATCATTAAGTTAGATAAAACGTATATCATGGATTTTGTATGGCAAAGAATCTTCTTGGTCCCAGAATCCTTAGAAGTATTCGGAAACTCATTAATAATGAGCAAGGCAGACGATAAAAAGTACCTAGAGTATTTTGTCGAAAAAGGTGTGATTAACCTTAACTAATAAAACTTATGGGGAGGAAAGACTAATGAGCACAGTCTATCAGAAGATAAAATTTCCAGATGTAAAGGAAAAACTTGGACTTGGTTTAGGCATGGATTTACCTTGGGGGGAAGATATAGGTTTTTCAAGCAAAGGGGACCATGACGACATCACGCTTAAGATGAAAGGCTTTTTTCAAAATTATAAAGACGAGTTTAACTATATTTTCTTTGCCTTTCAACCGAAAAATAGAAGTGTGTTAAAAGCCGAGGATTACTTTGATGCTTATGATAGATTATTCGAAGCCAATCCACATCTTAAGGCAAGAGCATTCCATCAAACGATTTTAAATATGGGGGCTACCGAATATTACAAAAAATCGGAAATCATAGAATTCACAAATAAGATTATAGAAAGATATGACATAAGATGGATCGTAGAAGATCTTGGCCTGTGGTCAATAAAAGGAAAAACCGTCCCTTTCCCTTTGCCGCCATATATGACACCAACAGGATTGGAAGCTTGTATAAAGAACATCAACGAATACCAATCTGAACTGGCTGTTCCAGTTTCAGTTGAGTTTCCTGGGTTCACTGAAGGTACGAACTTCTTTATTGGTGAAATAAATGGATTTGATTATTTCAGAACATTGGTCGAGGAGACAAACTCCCCGATCACTATAGATATTGGTCATATTCTCAGTTATCAATGGTTGTTAGGGAATACAAATGAAAAGATGTTCAATGGTTTAGAAAAATTGCCTTTTGAAAACTGTTTTGAATTGCATCTTTCAGGCTGCCAAATCATTAAAGGGAAATTCAGAGATCTGCATCATGGAGTTTTAATGGATGAACAAATCCAGCTTTTAGATTACTTGCTTCCTTTATGCCCTAATTTAAAAGCCATTACATATGAAGACCCTAAATATACAGATGAAGGAATATTAATTCCGAAGTCACAGAAAAATTATCAAAGAATGAAGGAGGCAGTTGAAAAATGGCAAATGATTTAAAGCCAAAGAATTATTCACTGGACGAGTTACTTTACAATTTATTATATGATTACCAATATAGAAACAACTTTTTAAATGATGAATTGAATGAATTGAATTTATCAGCTGATCATTTAAATCACATAAAAACAATAGATAAAGAAGAGCTTGTAGCAACGGCTACAACGATTGTAAGAAATTTAATGAGTGGAAACATTGAACATAATGGTGGTTTAAGAACTTCTTTTCCCGGTGTTTTTCAGGCTTTGGAATTCCGTAAAACCGATATAACGCTGCTCATGCATAAGTTCCTGGCGTCCAAACATTTCGAGGGTTACATGGAATTGCCCTATGCTGGGGAAGGGACATGTATCGAGGAAGCGTTTTATAATTATTTGTCTGAAAACGAGGAGTTTATCCTTGCGGCTGAAAATAATCATTTATTATTAAAACACGAATTTTTAAATGCCATTTTATCTATACTAACAGTCAATAAACACCCATTTTTCAGAATAGATAGTGACCTGGTTAAAAATAATGGTCATATTTACTACGCGTACCAAACATATTCTAAAGAAATATCCGAGGCACTAAGTGGAAAAAAAGTAGCTGGTGATTCCGAAATGGTCATATGGCTATATGCAGCGACCGAAAAACATTTAGTTAGGGGTCCCATTCACCCAAGTATATTAGAAATGGTGGAAATAGGAAGTTCAAGGGAAATAAGCCGTCAACAAAAGTTCAATCAAGACCAGATAGATTGGATTCTGAACTTAGGATTAATCAAGAATGATGGATAAAATATATGTATATGAGGAACATAGTGAAGTATTTTCATATTGGGTCAATGAAATTCCTAGGAATAGTACCTTGGTCTATTTTGATCAGCACTTAGATTTAAAGTTGATAGAAAATTCAAAAATGAAAAGAGTTAGTCAGTTCATTAAAGAGGGTCTGTGTATTGATGAATTGAAAAAAGATATACCTTGCAGGGAAGATGGAAGATATTGTTATGGGATTGATGACTTTTTGTATGCCGCAATACAAGAGGGTCTTTTTCGGAAAATTATATGGGTATACCCTCATATGTTAGGAGAAAAAGGTTTTAGTGAAATGCTATGGGGCCTTTTGTCCCTTGTACCAAATCATGGAAAAGAATTCATATCAAGCTTTAGAAACGGGAAAAATTCTGCTTCTGTACAATTAAATAATATTGAGTTACATGTCACAAGTATTGATTATCTGGGAGAATTCATAATTAATGAACAGGTTATTGTAGATATTGATTTGGATTATTTTTATGATCCCAAGACTAATGATTTATCCAATGATATAGACGAAACCTTACATGTATTGGGAAGTCTAGGCATCATTAATCAAGTGAAAACAATGACCTATTCAATTAAAAGTGGTTTTCTACCTGAAAGTTTCAGGTGGTTAGGGGAATATATAGCCGGGCAAATGGGGAGGGAAATTGTATATTCCAAGGAAGATAAGATTTCCCCGAAGGTAACGATGGAGAAAATTTCATCAAATAAAAAGTTGAGTCTAGCTGAAATAGATGATTTAAACTTTGAACTGAAACCATTAGGAGCAATAGGATGGAAATTGAAATCCATTCTCTATACCCAATCTGGTGAAATTGAACGTGCTAAGAATTGCTATCAAAAAGCAATTAAAACAGGTGATGATTCATATTGGGCTGCCTATGTTTTAGGCATTCACTTTTTCAAGGGTAGTCATTATGAAGAGGCTCTAAATTGGTTTAGTAAAACTGGAAATATAGTGGATTCCATCGAGGCGCATGGCTTAATATTACGTTTAATTTGTTGCCTTCGCTTGGAGCTGTATCAAAAAGGATATGATTTATCAAAAGATTGCATCGAATTATTGCCTATGAGAATAGAGGGTTATAAATTGGGTGAAGTATTCGCATCAAAACTTGGAATGGAATTACCGGATTTTGACGGAAAGATCCATAACGATCCTTCGCAATTAATAATTAGTCGAGCTGATGCGAAACCATGAACAATGAATATTTAATATCATATGATTCAGCTGTTGAAGGGGTTGTTTCACCAGGGTGCGAGAATGAAAAGAATAAGTTTCTTCAAGAAGAATTAAATCATTGTTTAACATTCATTGAACGGGATAGCTATGATCACTTAAGGCATTGGAAGTCTTTTAAACTTCGTATCGGTTTGAGCAGTTATGAATTAAAGTATTCCATCCTTATAATGATTTTAATAGAGACTTCAGCATCTATTATTCCAGTAATATGGCAAACAAGAACTAATAAGTCACCATGTATTGAATTAATCGATCATTTTGAAGTGATTTTAGCGGAAATAGAAGCAGCTTTATATGGTCAGCAACTTGAACGCAAGATTGAAACACAAATTGTGCTTGAGCCATGGACTGGATCCCATTATGTACACGAATGTTTTGGTCATACGTTAGAAGCAGATAATTATCTAGAGTATTTAAAGCCTAATGGAATAACGATGGGATACAAATGGTCAGAATATAAAATTAACGTATTCGATGATCCGACCATTCCTGGGCAAAATGGCAGTTATTTATTGGATGCGGAACAGAATGAAGCATTTAGGACGAACCTAATAAAGGACGGGGTAAACGTAGGTTTGATGCATAATGCAAAAACCTGTAAGCTCCTAGACTTACAATCTTCCTGTAATGCAAGAAGCGTTGACTCATCTTCACTTTCGATGCCAAGAATGTCAACAACCTATTTGGATTCTGGCAATATGGAAGTACAGGAGATAATTTCAGGAATTGACAATGGGATCTATTGCAGAGGTGCCTGGGGTGGGGGATCACTTGGTTTGAATTTTGTAATCCGGCCAGCATATGGTTTGGTCATTAAAAATGGGAAATTAACCAATAAAATACTTAGAAGATTTGATATTAAAGGCAACAAACTTGATTCAGCTAAAGCTATAAAGTCCCTTAGCAATGAACTGCTTTTTTTTAATCCGGTTTTCGGCTGTAATAAAAATGGTGAAAATAACCTTAGCGTCACCCAAGGTTCACCTCATATTCATTTTGAAAATCTAACATTGTATCCCGTACTCTGAAAGGATGAGCGAATTGATAGAAAAGATTCACTATAAAGAATTATCACTAATGGACTTTGAAGAAAATTATGCGGGTAAAAAGCCATTGATAATAACTGGATTAGTAGATTCATGGCCTTCTAGGGATTGGGATACAGACTATCTACAGTCTAATTATGGAGAAAGGGAAATAATCATTAGGAAATCAGGATACGATCAAGAAAAAAAATTTTACAAATCAAAACTTGGTAAATTCATTGGTATTTTAAACGATAACCCCGAAAAATTGTATTGTGACTGGCCTTTTTCCATAATGGGCAATGAGGATTTAGAGAGTTATTTTGAAAGTCCATCTCTATTCAACCATAATACAATCAAGACAAAAAACAACAAGAAATTAAAATGGATTTTCCTTGGTTCGGTTGGAACAGGAACCCCAATACACCAGGATTTTGAGAAATCACATAATTGGAATGCAGTAGTATTTGGCCAAAAAAAGTGGATTTTCTTCAGTCCTGATGATACTGAGTATGTGAAAGATTTGAAGCATGATTTATTCGATTTGGATTTAAAGGAGGATTCAACTTTCAAATATACCAAGCCCTACATTGTGGACCAGTTTTCTGGAGAATTAATGTACACACCTAAAAATTGGTGGCATACCGTTCGAAATATCAAAACTTCTTTCTCTGTTAGTGAGAATTTCTGGTATAAAGATGAAAAGGAATAATCCTTTATTCCTTTTAAGTGTACAGGTTAAAAACTCGTATTTACTAAATTTAGCGGCTTACAAACATTCTGTGGATTTTAGTGATGCCGCCATATCTAATGAAATTGGGAAATCAGCCATAGGGCTGTTTTTCTTTTTACCCTCTGAATCCTTGTTGCCCTAGTGAGCCTTCGCCTGCTTTTCTTCAAAAAACCTCCATACGAATTTATCAATTCCGTCATTAATTAAGAAAGGACGTTTGCCGGAGAATAGTCAATCTCACTTTAAAAAGATGGATGTAAATGATGGGATTAACACTTATTGGTAATTGGAGAGGGTGGTATTTCATGGATCAAGACACAAAAGTGATTCAAGAATTGCAGGAATTGAAGCAAAAAGTCGGTCATCTTGAAGACTTATTAACGCAGCAACAGAATAAAAAGGAAAAAGCAGGACCATTTCGAATCTTTCTGGACGCGGTAGTCTCATTGTTATTTGGATTAATTGTTGTAGGACCGGTTATAGTGATTGTCGTTGGGGTCCTGATGGTGGCGGCATCATGGTTAGGGATGGAGTTTTAAACGTTTAGGAAAGCCTGGGCTTTTATGAATAGATTCATTCGATAAGGTAAACAGGAAGGTAGTGTTCGGTTATTCCAGCCGGAATTATTTATGATGTCGGCGAACCCAGACAGGATGAGACTGGTTGCCACTGCGAAACGGAAAAAGAACCACTCATCCTCAAAGACAGTAGTGGTTCTTCTGACCAAGATGAAAGTGTTTAGAAAAGTGATCGTTCGCTCTTGCAGTTGTCATCCTTATGTATCCAGCATGGGGTTTTAAGAATGGTTGCTTAAACGTTCTGTTAGCTGGAAATGCTCCGTTGCATAAATTAAGGTCAGACCCGGGTGTTTCGTAAATAAAATAATCATCTTTTAAAGATATAATGCAAAAAAAGGACGGTTACTGCAAGGTTGTATCTTTTTTCAATGGACAGGGAGTCATTTTCTTTCATGAATTTTTCGATATCTTCACATTCAAGATTAGAGAATAAGGAGATCGTCTCTACTGTTATACCAAATTCATTGTTCAGTACTTGAGTTATAGCGGAGACCCTTTCATCTGCATCGGTTGAAGGTACACCTATGACTAAAAGGCCCACCAAATCTATTAGGTCCATCATTTCTGTTTGAGTTATAGAAGATTGAATATTTCGACCGTTCGCAAAATCTAAAATGACTTGTTCAGATATTCCGGTAATTTTACTTAATGATGCTGCAGGCATTTTATAATCATTTAGAAGAGTTCTTAATAACTCTTTAGGTTCATGACCAATCATCTTAAATAACCCTCTTTCACTTTTAACTCTATTATATGGAAGTAGACAATATAATTATATATTGTCTACAGTTTTATTATGGCTTGTATAATTTGAACGTTGATTAGAACGTAGGGCACTCGCTTTCCGCGGGCAGTCCGCCCTCGGATTGCGCCTGCAGGGTCTCCCCTAGACACGCTTTTCCCGCAGGAGTCTAGCACACCCGTTCCATCAACTTTGTTATAAAATTAAAATCTCTTTTGCCTACAGTAGTAGACAATATAATATATTGTCTACTTATTTTTTGAAAAATACCCCTTATTTAGAAACCCAAGTAATGTAATTTGGAACCGTATAAGAAACAACTTTACCGAGGAAAGTTGCTGATCCGGTTAATTGTGCACTATATCTATTATTATATAACGCTTTATATGAAACAGACCCACTAAAACCTGAAACTGAAGTTCTCCCAGAGGATAATCCTGAAGTAAGATTTGTAATAAGCATAGTACCAGTAAAACCAGTAGCTGGTATAGACATAGTTATTTTGTATCTAACTTTACTTCCTTCGGCCCATAAATTTAGAATACCTCCGGGGCCAGGAAAGGCTAATGTTGGTTGGAGAAGGTTGTTATCTAAATTGGTGGGAACTAGAACTAAAGGAATAGAAGCTACTTCACCTTCGGCTAATTTAATTTCCGATAAATCAACTGAGAAAGTATAGTCATCACCTGAATTTTCACCTTCTACTGTATCATTTGATACCAAGTCAGACGAAACAAATTTTTGTTGTTCTTCTGCAAAAACTGATGATGTACCCATAATCATAAATACTACTAAGATACTTATAAACCATTTGCTCATTCTATCATCTCCTTTAGAATTTTTGCTTCTATTTCATAATAACATAGGTCTTTTTAACTAGTTATATTTTTTGTAAAATTCATAAAATTATTAAATTTGAAAGTTTATATTGGATTATGCGATGAGTTTCATATAGGTGTTAAGATTTGATATAGGATTAATCGATGATTTGCTAGTAACTTTAGAAGGTTAATAAAAAGAAATGAGAAGTGAGTAACATTGGGATAACACTACGTTAGAAGACAATCCAACTGCAGATATATTACCTATTATTTAGGTGGAAATGATCAAGTTTCTAGGGGAATTGATGATCTTTAAATCTGCTAACGTGTTACGTCTAACGCCTAAAAGCTACAAGGCAGAATACTAAATTAGCAAATATGTAAAAGAGTGATCAAATGAGCAAATCAATAATATCCCGTTTTCCCCAGAAGGTTGGTAGGCTTCTTTTATACTATCCTTTGGGCAAACAAAATCTATAAAGGTGTCAGTGATAACCAATCATCCTTTATTCTAAATAGTATTTTACTGATTTCATATAGCTGGCCCATCATGATTTCATATGATTTGTTCCTTTGAATATATTATCCTAAGAAAATTATTGACAAATTTACTTCGAGTCCGTATAGTATGGGATATTATTAAAAATATTCAGATATAATTTAATTTTTGAAACGCAATGATCAGGAGTAGTAAAAGCACATTATTCGGTAAAGAGAGCTGCGGGTTGGTGCAACGCAGTCCAATGATACTTTGAACTTGCCTGGGAGTGGTAAAGCGAAAGATAGGAATTATTCCATTCTTTTGTTTTAACGATTGACCTTCGTTACAAGGTTTTTAAAGCAGGGTTCTAGAAAAGAGCCAATAAGAGTGGTACCGCGGTAAGCTTAAGGCATATCGTCTCTTTCTTCATTTGATTATGAAGGAAGAGACGATATGCTTTTTTGATTTTGGGGAGGTAAGGATATGGAGACGGATAAACGGAATTTACAGAGGACAATGACTTCAAGGCATATTACGATGATGGCATTAGGCGGTGCAATCGGGGCAGGTTTATTTAAAGGAAGCAGTTCAGCCATTGATATGGCAGGCCCTTCCGTAATCATTGCGTACTTGATAGGGGGCATCATCCTATTATTCATCATGCAAGGTTTAGCTGAAATGGCGGTCCGCAATAGCGGTGCACGAACATTCAGGGATTTGGTCCAATCGATTTTAGGAAAGTATCCTGCCTATTTCCTGGATTGGATCTATTGGAAAATGTGGGTATTGAATATCGCGGCCGAATCAGTGGTTGCGGCGATTTTCCTTCAATATTGGCTGCCTGGATATCCAATCTGGATACTGGCATTAGCTGTTTCGGTTTTAGTTACTGCGGTTAACTTGCTGTCGGTAAAGGTTTTTGCTGAAACGGAGTACTGGCTTGCTTTAATTAAAATTACCGTCATCATTGTGTTCATCATGGCTGGATTATTGTTATTGCTCGTGACTTTTGGTGATCATACAGCCGTCGGTTTCTCTAACTTGACTGAGCATGGCGGTTTCTTTCCAAATGGATCAAAAGGTTTAATCACCGCGATGCTGGTGGTAATCTATTCATATGGCGGAACGGAAATTATCGGGGTCACATTGGCTGAAACGAAAGATCCTGAAAAAGTGGTTCCAAAAGCCGTTCGCAGTACATTGGTAAGGATCATTTCCTTCTATATCATTCCATTTTTCATCATCGTTAGCTTAATTCCTTGGAATGAAGTAAACGGTGTGCCGGAAAGTCCGTTTGTGATGGTATTTCAAATGATTGGGATTCCAGGTGCCGACCATATTATGAACGCCGTTGTTCTGCTGGCGATCATTTCATCGATGAACTCTGGATTGTATGGTTCATCCCGCGTTCTGTATACACAAGCCGTGGACGGTCGCATTCCGAAAATCTTTTCAAGGTTATCCAAGAAAAAAGTTCCTGTTTTCGCAATATTAATGTGTACGTCCGCTTTATACGGCGGTGTACTGATTTCCTTATTTGCTGGAAGCAAGACCTTCGATTTCCTAATGGGATCGCTGGGATATACCGTATTATTCATCTGGTTGATCATTGCATTCGCCCATTTGAAATCACGTAAACAACAGTCCGGAAAAACAAGTGCCTATTCGGTTAAATGGTTCCCGTATACGACATGGGCTGCGATCATCGCTTTAATAACGATCCTGATCGGAATCATTTTCACGACATCCATAATCGTAACGATCATGACACTTTGCATCTACATTTTCATTACCTTAACGTATGTATGGAAAAGACGCCATAACAAAATCTAGAGAAAGCAGTGTTATCACCTTTACCTTCTCGCATATACATTTTAAGTTCCAGGCCGTGGTAACATACCATGGCTTTCTTTATGTATTTTGGGTCTGATGAAAAGTAAGAGATATCCATTTTACTAGTTCATGGGAATCTTAACTTTAGCAATTAAACAGTTAATCTAGTGAAAAATGTTGTATAATAATCTTTGGAAAATAACCAATATATTGAAAGCTGGAGCGAGTATGAAAAACAATTCTATCTTATCCTTTCACCCATTATGTTATTTATTACTTTTAGTGATTACTAGTTCCATCTACTCGGTAATCAATCAATCCACAGGTCACGCTGTCGATGTTACGACTATAATAGATGGGGAGATTCCCTTTATTAAAGAATTTGTCGTTCCTTATTTACTTTGGTACCCGTATATTTATGGATTGCTGATTTACTACTGTTTCGTTGACCGGAAGCACTATTTTGTGGCATTAGGCAGTTTGGTATCAGGGAAACTTATCTGTTTTCTTGTATATTGCCTTTGGCAATCGACAGTCCCGCGTCCAGAAGTGGTGGGGAACGATATCTTTGCCCATTTAATGCGAGTTGTTTATAGTCATGATCAACCTGTTAACTGTCTTCCCAGCATTCATGTACTGACTACATTCATCATGATGATCGTCGTCCATAAGCGGAAAGAGCAGCATAAATGGGAGTACATCAGTGTCACTACATTGGGAACACTGATTATCCTCTCCACGCTATTCACGAAACAGCATGCTGTATTGGATGTACTCGCAGGGATACTTCTTGCATGTGGGGTATATGCAGCTGTCCAGTATATGTTCCAAGCGCTATCGGCTTTTCAGGGCAATCATTACGCAGCGAGGCAAATGAAAAAGTGATTACAGGCCATAAAAGAAGGAAAATGCCACTGTAAGATATTCGCTCCCATGGGCTGATATTTTACAGTGGCATTTTATGTGAAGTTCAATTAAGAAACAACAAGAGTATTGAAAATTGGCTATGTTAATAATGAAGGTTGATCAAGTAGACAAGATAACTCGAAAGATGAAGGTGGGATTTGGATATTTATGTTAAAGTGTATAAAGAGAATTGAAAGAGTGGACATTTAAATTAGGGGAGAACAGAATGACTCATTATCTTAATCGAATTGCTGAAGACTTGTTTAAAGCGAAATTGGAAAATTATTGGCCGGGTTTTGAACTTGTTGCTTATGCATTATATGATAAGAAAAATGTTTATCTATTCAATCATCCTAAATTTAGTAACGATCAACAATCTACATATCATATTTTAAGTTGGGATGTGCAGTTTACTGGAGACACAATCATTCTGTTTGAAGAATATCCCACTGCAATTGTTAATATGGAATCGTATGAGGAATATGAAGGTTTGTATTCAATACTTATTCACGAATTATTTCACGGCTATCAATATATAAAAGGTGAAAAACGGTTTCCTGATGAAATGATGGGAATCACATATCCGTTGTCAAAAGATAATGTGGAATTACGAAATCAGGAAAGAACAAATCTTTATCGTGCGTTGTTGGAAAACAACATTATTAAGAAGAAACAATATCTTAATAATTTCATAGCCTTAAGAGAAAAAAGAACAGCCAAGATTAAAGAGTATCTAACATATGAAAAATTAATTGAAACCGTTGAGGGACCCGCGTGGTATGTGGAATTAAAGGCTTATTCGGAAAAAAGCCCACATGATTACCATTCAGTTTTAAAAAAGTATGGACAACAGTTACTAAACAAATATAAATCTACTTCTAGTATAAGAAGGAGTTGTTATAGTTCCGGTTTGTTTATGTGTTTATTACTGGAGGAGCTTTCACCAGGTTGGATGGAAAGTTTTTTTGGTATAGAAGAAACATTATATGACCTAGTTAAAAAGCATTCCGGTGACTATATAAAATATCCGATAGCTGATGTGAAAATAAGTTCTGAAACAGAGAAAGCAGTTAATTTTGCTTTAGAAAAGAGAAAAAATGAATTTGAAGAATTTTATGAACAAGCAGGAATTCATCTATATATTGAAGGGGAAATAACTGCCAAAACCTATGATCCGATGAATATCATCCCCTTAGAAGATAGACTTTTACATAAGAGCTTTTTAGAAGTAAGAATCAACAATGAAGCTTATCATATTCAACAACCCGTTATTGCCTATTTTGGAAATGGAATTCAAAACATAAATAGATTACATCTGATTTTAGAGAATAAACCCATTGAAAATATTGATTCGCTTACAATTGATGGTGTTGGAGAAATAAAGGGAAGATATAAAAAACAAGAAAATACCTTGCATTTACTTATTAATTAAAATGGACATTAAAAATCCGAAAAAAGAAGAAATCCCACTAAAGGAATAATAAGGGATTAAACACTTGCAATACAAGGTAGTTAAATGTAAAATAAAGTATATCTTCCTTTTTTAAGTAATATTTTTTAAACTAATACCTTGTTATACAAGATAAAGGGGGAGGTGATTTAATATCCATGACATCAACTCAAATGCTTAAAGGGATATTGGAAGGTTGTCTGTTAGCGATCATTAAAGAAGGGGAGGTTTACGGGTATGAATTAGCCGAAAAGCTTGGGGGATATGGGTTTGATTCTTTAAGTGAAGGTACCATTTATCCATTATTAATACGCATGCAGAAGGAAAAATTAGTAATTACGACTTTAAAGAAGTCTACAGCAGGTCCTAGTCGGAAGTATTACTCTTTATCTGAAAAAGGCGAAAGCGAACTGGAAGTCTTCATTGACCGCTGGAATAAGCTAAGTTCAAATGTAAATAAAATAGTGAAAAACAAAGGGGGAATGTAAAGGTGCTTGATGTTAACAAACCGTTATCCAAGGAAAGTCAAAACTTTTTAGAAAACCTCAGATTATACCTTTTTTCAAGTGGAAAGAAAACGGCTGAAATCGAGGATATCATCGAAGAGTTAGAGGTCCATCTTCTTGAAGCTGAAAGGAATAAAAAAAGCGTGGAACATATCGTAGGCAGAAGTCCAAAAGAATATATGGAGCAACTTTCTGATGAAATGTCTGTTGATTTTATGGGATGGCTGAAGTATATAGTGATGATCTTAATCGGGGCATTTTCCTATTGGATTATTGCAAAAGCTATAAATGGTGGTATTGAATTTTCATTGTGGGAAATCATTGGTTATCCTTTTGCTGGCATACTTTCGATATTCATTTATATGATGTGTTTTAGGTATATGGCTAGTCATAAATTATCCAAGGTAAAGCAGGGTGTACTCCTATATGGACTAGGCATAATCTCGATTGCGTTATTTGCAGGTTTAATTATTTTTAGTGGCATTTATAGTACAACTTTTATAAAACTTGATAACACAGGTAATGCTGTTGCTGTAATACTGGCCATTTCAATATTCATCCTCATATCCTTATGGAGCAAATCCTGGGTTTCCATCATCATTCCGATACTCCTTTTTGCACCTGAAGTTTTATTGAAACAGACCCATTACCAAGGGAACGTTAATTTGATACTGAGCAGTTTGATAACGATGCTGGGTATACTTATTTATTGTGGATATACGATCAGGAAAACCAAAAGCAGTTGAAGTGATTTTTATACAGGTTCATTAGCCTATACAAAAAAAAGCACCAGACTTCCTATGACAGGTAGTCCGATGCTTTTTTCTTTTACATTTCAGCTTCTATTTTCAAAGATGATTCTTCGCTGAACTGTTCCTTATCTAGGTCGCCTGTTATTTTACTAGTCAGAATACCGGAAGTCATGCTTCCGCTGACATTCACAGCCGTTCTTCCCATATCGATCAATGGCTCGACGGAAATCAAAAGTCCAGCCAAGGCGATTGGCAAGTTCATTGCAGATAATACTAGAATGGCAGCGAAGGTTGCTCCTCCGCCTACACCTGCAACCCCGAAAGAGCTAATGGCCACGATGGCAATCAACATGGCTATAAAGGAAGGCGTTAGTGGGTCGATTCCCACCGTTGGAGCGATCATGACCGCTAACATGGCCGGATAGATGCCGGCACAGCCATTTTGACCGATCGATAAGCCGAAGGATCCGGCAAAGTTGGCAATTCCTTCGGAAACCCCTAGTTGTTTCTGTGTTTGGATGTTCAATGGAAGTGCTCCTGCACTTGTTCGCGAAGTGAAGGCAAACGATAATACCGGGAAAGCTTTTCTCAAGTATACCATTGGATTCAATCCTGCAAGCGTCAGCAATAACAAATGAATGAGGAACATGACAATCAGGGCGACATAAGAGGCCCCCACGAATTTCCCCAACTTCAGGATGGCATCCAGATCACTCGTAGCTACCGTCTTCGTCATGATCGCCAAGATTCCGTATGGTGTTAAACGCAGGATCAATGTGACTACGCGCATGATGATGCTGTGCAATGTATCTACTATTTTAGCAAAAAATTCAGCTTGATCAGGCTGCTTCCTTTTGACTCCTAAATAGGCAATTCCAAGAAATGCAGCAAAAATTACAACGGAAATGGTTGAAGTCGGACGTGCTCCCGTTAAATCAAGGAACGGATTAGACGGAATCAATTCAAGGATTTGCTGCGGCATCGTTTTATCCTGAATCGTACCGTATGTTTCCGATATTTGATCACCGCGGCTTAACTCTGCTTCCCCCTGCTCAATTTGAACGGCTTCTAAATTGAATACAGTTGCAGAGGTGATACCTACGGCTGCTGCAATCGCAGTCGTTCCAAGCAGGATTCCGATGATCAGGACACTGATCTTTCCGATATTGCTGGTCAGTTTCAATCTTGTAAATGCTGATAAGATCGAAATGAAGACAAGCGGCATGACGATCATTTGCAGGAACTTGACATAGCCGGAACCTACAATGTTAAACCAATCGACCGATTTAATGATCGCCTCTGACTGAGGTTCATAGAAATACTGCAAAAGAAGTCCGAATACGATCCCTAAACCAAGTCCAGTAAAGACCCTTTTAGTAAAGGAAACATGCTTCTTATTCATGTAAAATAAAACGCCTAAAAGAACGAGCATTATGGCAAGATTTAAAAACACATAACCAATCATATCTATCCCCCCCCCTAATTCCGATTAATCAAATAAGAATAATGAATATCTGAAGACAATGATACATCATCCGTCGATTTTTTACCAGAAGAAAATAATTTATTTTTGACTTTTGAAGGGATTCATGTATATATCCATATTCACGAACTGGATTAGAAGGAACAATAAAAAGGAGGCATACATGAACCCTTTCCGCTCTCGGATCAGGATTTCTGTATACCTCTCGTGAATAGAACAGTTATTTCTTCAAATCAATCATGATATCGTCCAATACCAACTCTTTGGGAGCATTTTTTGGTTTTGATGGGAAGGATGACACCTTTTCTTTACCATCTTCCGTTATGGTTACTTCCCCATGATTCTCTGAGGTGAAATTCCGTAACGACAAATGAGGAGTTGCAATCAGTTTCGTAGCATTCTGATCAATTTTTTGGAAGGTTTTACTCCAGCTCATATTATAAGAACCCAAACCCATTCCTCCGTTACCTTGACCAGAGTAAACATTTCCTAAGTCATCTTTAATGGTCAATTCAACATAGACGTCATCCCACTTGCTTTTAACCAAGTCGGAAACTTCTTGATTGTAGTGAACGACAAATGACATCGGTGATATCGCGATTTTTTCAACCGAAACCTTTACTCCATATTGATCTACACTTTTATTGATGACCTTCTCGTTGCTTTCGGTTGCCTCTAAAGAGAAGGCAAAGTTCCAATTTCCTTTTATCTCTTTATGCTTGTCAGTAATACTAATGCTGTTTATATCCCAGTCTATATTTACCTTATCTTCTTTAAGATCTTCTAAATTACTAGCCGTTAATAAGCCTACATATTTTTTATCAGCTACTTTTGTAACTCCGTCCGATCCTGCTTGGGCTTTCATTTCTTTTATATTCGGGCCGGGAATATAGAATGATCCATCCCCCAAATCTTCTTCGCTTTCAATAGTATAAGTGATGGTTACCGTTTTTCCGTCATAAATGGCGTCATTTATCGTGAAAGTAAGGCCATTGCTTTCTTCGGTAAGGCCAATTTCGTTGGAGTAGGCCTTATAATCACCGTAAAGACCCTTTCCAGTATTCTTGATATCATCATAGAGACCCGTTTTTCCATTACCTAAAAAGCTGAAAATATCTCCTATTAAAGGAAGGCTTTTAGCAGAAGCGGTAAACGAGAATCCTATCGTTGCGGTGGATAATCCGAATATAATGGAAGCAGCCAGCACATTCTTCTGCCAACGCTTCATTTTTTTCTTCTTGCTTATTGATTTTTTGAGTGATCTTTTGATTTTGGCTTTCTCTAGTTCGGTGACTTCCATTTCCTTAAATTCAGTTTCGTCTATGTCCATATCATTTAATAATTCATAAATATCCTTCATACGACGCTGCCTCCTAACTTAAGATTCGTAGCTTTTTGACTTAGCTTCTTTTTTCCTCTATAAATACGATTGTCTATTGATGCTTTGGTCAACCCGAGTTTTATCGATATATCCTCATTTTTCAAACCTAGAAAGTACTTCATGATAAAAATATCCCGATCAACAGGTTCTAAGAGATTGATTAACTGAAGCAGTTCTTTTCTGTCTTCCAATATAATCAGTTCATCTTCTACAGATTTTTCTGAATCTACTTCTGTGTAACCTGACGTAAGCTCCATTTTCTTCATGGCTTTTCTGTAGTAATCAATCGCTTTAAACTTAGCAATCGCACAAATCCATTTTCTGAAATCTGTTTTATCCCCATGGAACTTTTTCGAATTGTTCCAGATTGAGAGAAAAATATCATTGATGCATTCCTCCAGAACACCGTCGTTCTTGAGTGGTGAGAGAACCTTATATGCGACCCCCTTGATTAGTGGCAAATAGGTATCCACTACAAATTCCAATGCATCCTCTTCTTGGCGTTGCAGCCGCTCGATAAAATTTCCTTCAGTAGACTTCATGATCATGATTCCCCTCGTTTTTTTGTAAAAGCTTTTACACCTTATACAACGTATGTAAAAAGATTTATTCTCAACTATTTGTGGAGTTTTATAGAAATTAGTTGGTATGATGGGTTCATAGTAGTTGGAATGATATGGTATTGAGGGTATCACGATTTGTCAGTATGTGACAGTGTTATCCAAATGACAGCATTAAACGATCAAAAATAGATTCTTTACTAAAGGCACATGCTTCCTGCTAAAAACTGTTGAATGAAAAAAAATTCTTTATCCATTTATCAGGAAGGATAAGCCCTTGGTTTTCTTGAATGATAGGTATGGAAGATATCAGGTCTCATATGATTAGCGTTTTTGGAAAGGGATGAAGGAATGAAGGATATATACATTGATAGGCTTAATGAACAGGATGCACAAGAGTTATTTGCATTTGAATGTAATAATAGAAGGTTTTTCGAGCATACGGTCCAAAGCCGGGGAGATGATTATTATAGCTTTGGAACGTTTGAAATCAGGCATAAGGAATTATTAAAAGAACAAGAAGATGCTATCTCCTCTTTTTATCTGATTAAGGATAGTTCAGGCATAATCGTTGGTAGGATTAATCTTGTGGATATCGACCCCATTAATGGTACGGCACATGTCGGATATAGAATTGGTGAAGCGTTTACGCAAAAAGGGATAGCGAACGAAGCTTTAAAGCTTTTGGTTAATCTTGCGCCGGAATTGAATGTGACTCAAATACATGCCAAAACGACAAGCAGCAATATGTTTTCTCAAAAGGTTTTAGTGAAAAACGGTTTTGAACGGATTTCGGTTAATACGGAAAATAATCTGGATACCGGTCAAAAGGTAACATTCTACCATTTTAGTAAGAACCTATAAATCCACATTCCTCTATTAATAGACCGCATTCCCAAGAAAAATTGTGAAAAGGCGGGGATTTATCGTGAAGTACCGAAGGGCATGCGAGGATTTACCGCTTGACGATTGCAAAGGATTTAAGAGTTGAAGCAGCAATGAAGAAATAATCGCGAGATATTTTCCCGGCAAAAGGGTTCATTACTTAAAAGGAGAAAGGAGAATGTAATATGATAGAAGGTTTATATGAAGCCCATTTACCCGTTAAGAACCTGGCCATCTCAATCGATTTTTATAAGAAAATAGGCTTGAAACTAGCTTGGAGGGATGAAGATACTGCCTTCTTTTGGATAGAGGAAAACAAAAGCTGGGTCGGCCTATGGGAAGGGAAAGAATATCAAACTCCATACCACCCTTCACTTAGGCATATCGCCTTTCGGGTATCTTATGAAAATATGAAAAATTCGTTAACTTGGCTTCAATCTCTAAAAATTGAAGTCGTCCCTTTTGGTAAGAGGACAACCATTGAACCTTTTGTGCGTCCGAACCAAGGAAACGCTTCCGTCTATTTTACTGACCCTGATGGCAATAGTCTGGAATTTATGTGTTCGGTAAAAGTCCCTGATGCATATAAGCATATGACCGAAAAACTTTCACTTGAAGAATGGGAAAAACTAAAGTCTATCTTATAGAAGAAAAAAATCTACTAGTATGAAACGATTTTAGAAAGGCAGAGCCAGTTTTTAAAGGAAGGTGTAAGTATTGTTCAATCAATTAAAGAATGACGATAGAATTCTTAATAATTTGCGTGCAGACTGTGAGTATTGTTTTGGTTTGTGCTGTGTAGCTTTGCCTTATGCAAAATCTGCTGATTTTGCATTTGATAAAGATGGAGGTACACCATGTTCAAACCTGCAATCAGATTATCGTTGCGGCATCCATGAAAATCTCAGAGCAAAAGGATTTAGGGGCTGCACGGTATATGAATGCTTTGGTGCCGGTCAAAAGGTATCCCAAATCACTTATGATGGAAACGATTGGAGAGACAACCAAGCGTCAGCAAAGGAAATGTTTGATGTATTTCCTATTATGCAACAACTTCATGAAATGCTTTGCTACTTAAATGAAGCACTGAATTTAGAAGATGCGAAACCACTTCATCGAGATTTGCAGGCTGCTTTTGAAGACACGGAATATCTTACTAAGCAAAATCCAAAGTCTCTATTGGCACTAAATGTACCAGCCCATAGAGCGACCGTTAATGATTTACTTCTGCGCACAAGTGAACTGGTACGTGCAAAGGTTTCATTTAAGAAAAATCAAAAAAAACAGTACAAAATAGGCAGGGGGAGCGACCTTATCGGTGCAAAGTTGAGAGGTGCTGATCTTAGGGGAGCGAACTTAAGAGGAGCTTTGTTTATTGCATCTGACCTCAGAGAAGCTGACATGAGAGTGACTGATCTTATCGGTGCCGACTTTAGGGACGCTGATTTAAGCGGTGCCGATCTCACTGGAAGTTTCTTTATCACACAAGCACAAGTTAACTCGGCCAAAGGCGATATGCATACAAAATTACCGCCTTCTTTAAGCATTCCCGATCATTGGAGAAAAAAAGTGTAGCTAAGATCGGAGCTAACTTTCATGCAGAGCAAATGCTTCATTCACGAGTAAAAGGCCCAAATTCATGAGTAAAGCCCAATTCACGAGTAAAATGCCGAAACTCACGAGTAAATGGCCAAAACTCACGAGTAAAAGACCAAAACTCACGAGTAAATGGCTCAAACTCACGAGTAAAAGGCCAAAACTCACGAGTAAAAGACCAAAACTCACGAGTAAATGGCTCAAACTCACGAGTAAAAGGCCAAAATTCACGAGTAAATGGTCCAAACTCCCGAGTAAAAGCGTCAAATTCATGAGTAAAGCCCAAACTCCCGAGTAAAAGCGTCAAATTCACGAGTAAAGCCGAAATTCACGAGTAAAAGCGTCAAATTCATGAGTAAAATGCGGAAACTCACGAGTAAAAGGCCAAAATTCACGAGTAAATGGTCCAAACTCACGAGTGAAAGCGTCAAATTCATGAGTAAAGCCCAAACTCACGAGTGAAAGCGTCCAACTCACGAGTAAAAAGGGAATTTTAATGTGTGAACTCTGACTATCATGCGATTCTTCATTAGGAAGGATCGTCTTTTCAAGTTAGGCGGAAAATTTTCATTTTTCTATTTGACTCTCACGTTGCGTAATACCTTACAGTAAATGATATCGAAAGGAGGTATGAAGCAGTGGCAATGAAAGTGAAAGAACTAGCCGGTTTAGTTGGCATTAGTGTGCGGACACTGCATTATTATGATGAGATCGGGTTATTATCGCCAGAGGAGACAACCGATTCCGGTTATCGCCTTTATTCGAATGAAAATCTTGAGATGTTGCAGCAAATCCTGTTTTTCAGGGAACTCGACATGCCTTTAAAGGAAATTAAACAAATGATAAGCAGTTCTTCGTTTGATAAACAAGAAGCGTTAAGGCAGCATCAAAAAATGTTACTGGAGAAACGCAGTCAACTCGATAAATTAATTAACACGGTCGATAAATCGATTAAGCATATGAAAGGGGAAATTCAAATGACGGATAAAGAAAAATTTGAAGGTTTTGACTTCAGTCAGAATCCATATGAAGAAGAAGCCCGAGAGCGTTGGGGGGATAAAGCTGTCGATGAGTCGAAGGCTAAAGTGGCGGGTATGTCCAAAGATGCACAGAAAATTGTATCGGATATTTATATAAAACTGACGTCAATCCGTACTGCCTCGCCCGAGTCGGAGGAGGCACAAGAAGCAATTAAAGAATGGTATGACTGTTTGAACACTAACTTCGGAACATACTCGCCGGAAGCTTTCAAAGGATTAGGTCAAATGTACGTGGATGATCAACGCTTCACCAAAAATATCGACCAATATGGTGATGGTTTAGCAAAATTTATGTGTGATGCGATGGGGCACTTTGCTGAAGCTAACAAAAATTGAATCCCCAGATTAGATGGAAGGTTGCTCCGGCAACCTTCTTATTTTGGAGCTGAATAATAGGCAATATCCAACCCCTATGGTCTGTACCCGTATGAAAAACTGAATATGAAAATGAAAAGTAAAAAAAGGGCCAATGATGGAATGAAACTAACGATCACCCATCCCTTCGCTTCCTTACTTTTCACACTTGTGAACCATTTAAAATAGATAAACAGGAGAATTATTAAAAAGGACCATAAATAATAACCAGTCATAGTGTCGACCCAGGCTGAATTTTTATCCCAGTAAGCGTCAGGTACAGGAGTGATATTCTCATACTGTTTATCAATTTTATTTTTAGTGGTAATGAAGAGATAGGAAATGACAGAGTAATAAACGGCAATGGCGGCTTTTACCCACCAGGGTAAGAATCGATTGGAAATCACTATTAAAAAGATGATGGCCAGAAAAATGAATAATTCGATATATAGCTCCAAAATAAAAACACCTCCATTTTATATAGTATAATGATTATGTAAAAATTCCCATTATATTATTGTAGGCTGCGTTGTCCGCCTGCTTATAGCGAGGTGTTGGTTAAAATGGAACTTTGGAAAATGAGTCAAAAGGTATCGGAGCTAAGCGATGTGATTCCTTATTATTTTTTTAGTCTAGTCTCCTCCTGTCTATTGCTTTCCACGGTGTTGGTTATTTTTAGCGGGGGTTCCTGGGGGGTACTTGGTATTATCGTGTTTTCTTTTTATGTGGTTATACCTTATTTATTATTTGCTGTTCCGGTACAGGTCCTTTTCAATAAACATCCTAAAAAATTCAGTTTACTTTATTTTTGCCTTTATATTTTTTTCTCTTTGCTGGCTGTATTCATTTATAGTTCGGTGCTTAATTTTGACTTCAGTATGGATGTTTTAACTACAAAGAATTACTATGCAATAAGCCTTTCTGCGGCACTGATTTTTTGGTTTTGGGACTCGGTCTTTTTACAAAAAAAGAGATCTGCATCATAAAAGGGACCAAAGAAATGGTCCCTTTCCGATATTATTTCTTTAGCATGTTCACGATTTCTTTAGCTTTTTCTAATTGGACTCCTTCAATGATACTGTTATTTTTTCGAACAGCCGTACCGAAATGATAGTGACCGGTATGCAATTCGGAATGGATCGATAGGATATTATCCTTATTTAAGCCGCTTCCCACCAATATCGCTATGTCGCCGCAGACTCTTTTCATTTGTTGAATGGTTTGCATGCGGCTGGGCAAATCCCCATGTCCACCGGAAGTCAATATCGTTGTGATTCCTGGATATTGTCCTAGTATTTCAGCTGAAAGGACTGGGTCGTTTGTGTCATCGATGGCTCGGTGGAATGTAATCTCCAAACCTTCACATACCGTCAATAGTTCTTCGAGGTATGGTCGATTGATTTCATTTTTTTCATTTAATGTACCCAATACGACCCCGTTCGCTCCCAGTGATCGAATGATTTGGATATCTTTTTTCATGATTTCCAAATCATTTTGAGTATAACAAAACGATTGGCTATGAGGCCTGACCATAACGTTGACTGGTATCTTTACCGAATTGACGACAGCTTCTATCAGGGCGTGGCTGGGAGTTAATCCCCCCTCGGCTAAAGCACTGACAAGCTCGATTCGGTCTGCGCCCGATTTCTCGATTAATAGGGCATCTTCTATGGTTGTGGCAATGAATTCAATATACATTGGATTTTTCCTTTCCTGCATGCAAGTGTTATAAGAATAGTATGTATAAGATTATTAAATCCATTAAGAATGGTAAAGTCAATCCATTAATAGATACAATGCCCTCCCTAGCTTTCCTCGATTGAAATTTCTTTATATCTCAATATTATGAAACGAAATGAACATTCAAACGTATAAAAAAAAGAATATATTCAATGGTATATTTGAAAGTGGAATGTTTGGCGGAGGAATTAAATGAAAATCATCATGACGGAGGTTATTTAATTGGATAAAGAAAGTAAGGAAATAAAGAAATCGAAGTTTTACAAAGTAGGGATGGGATTCCTGATCATTTCCCTTCTCACTTGGATCATTCCTGTAATAGCTCCTTTTACGCCTTTTTCGACTGGCGTTAAAGCGGGAGTCATAACAGGTGCAATCGTCTTTGCGGAAGTCATGTTTTGGGCTGGCGCGCTCTTGGTTGGGAAAGAGGTGGCTGCTAAATATAAAGGTTATTTAAACCCTAAAAATTGGAAAAAAGAAAAAGGGTGAAGCAGTTTTTTATAAAAAGGCTAGGAGTGAAGCTCCATGGAAACCGAGTTGTTGAAAGTATTCGATTCCGATCACATTCAAATCGGCGTGGCTCCGCGTGAGGAAGTACATAGATTGGGGCATTGGCATGAGGTTTTCCATTGCTGGTTTGCAAGTTCGGAAGCAGGAGTGGATTACCTATATCTTCAGCGTCGTTGTGCGATGAAAAAAGATTATCCGAATCTATTGGATATAACGGCTGCCGGTCATTTACTGGCTCATGAATCGGTATACGACGGAGTCAGGGAGATTAAAGAAGAAATAGGCATTGACGTTTCCTTTGACGAGTTGGTTCCATTAGGGATTATTGAATACCATCAAACGAAAGAAGATTTTATCGACAAGGAACTGGCAAACGTCTTTCTATATGAAAGTGCACATTGCTTCGATGATTTCACCCTGCAGCCAGAAGAGGTTTCCGGGATGGTGAAGGTAGTACTGAATGACTTCGAAGAGCTTTGGACCGAAGCGAAGGACAAAGTGAATATTAAGGGATTCGAAATGAATCAAGAAGGCCGTAGGATGATGATCGATCGATTTGTTGGACGAGATGAGCTCGTGCCGCATGATCTTTCCTATTATGAAAGCATCATTAGATTGATCAGAGAAAACTTATCGAAGGCTCCAGGTTCTGGCCTTGCTAAATGAAAATAAAGCCCCGACAAAATGATTCGAGTTTTGTTGGGGCTTTTCTCTATTTTAAAAAACATTAAGTCCATCGACCTGTGTCTTTTCCCCGTTCAACTATAGCCTATTAGCCCGTTTTGTCTCAAACGCGACATTCATATGTCCTTAGTTGTTCCCGGAATTGTCGTGAATTGTTCATAGGCATAATGACTTTGTCCTGTGGTGATTCAGTTGATAAAGCGAGACATATCAGACGTATAAATGATGGCAGGGTTCAAGTTAAAGGAGGTTTTCTGTAAATTTTCATGAACTAGGGAATTTATCACTTGTAAGAATATTACAAAATCGTAAGATAAACAAGTGTATAAATTTTGTTAAGGGGATGAGTGAAATAATGAAAAAAATGGTTTTATGTATTTCATTTTTTGTAGCTTTTTTAGTCCTTTTTGGCTCCCTTGATTTTTTTGCTAGCAAAGCATCAGCAGAAACACACACCTATGATGGAAAAAGTCCTTACTATAATAGTTGTGCAAATGGCGCAGTCACGAAGAAGTCAGTGAAAATTTATGCCAACGGTGCTTCTGCCAATTTGGAGTTGAAATTCAGCACAACTTGCAAAACGGCTTGGGCAAAGATCACTTTAAGCAGACCGGCTAAAGCAGATGGGGAGGCAACGGCATTGGTTGTCCGAAATACTGATAATAAACAATTTAGCTGTGCATCTCCTGGAGGAAATGGTGAAATAAATAAAGGTCAAACGACATGCTATACACCTATGGTATATGATTTAGATCCTCGAAAAGCTCAAGCAGTTGCATACTGGCCATATACGGCAGGCGAAACTGGCTGGTATTAATGAAAAAGGAAAGCCTTCATCTATTTTTACGCAAAGGAAGGATGAATGAATTGAATAAAAAGCTTAAAATGATAGGTTTATCCATGGTGATGACCTTGTCGATGTTTCTTGTCGATTTTGGATTTGGAAAAAATCAGGCCCTGGCCGAAACACATACTTATGATGGTAAAAGCCCTAACTATGATAGTTGTGCAAGTTCGGCGGTAACGAAGGATAAAAAATGGATCGATTCCAATTCGTACGTAGAATTGAAATTCAGCACTGTCTGTAAAACCGCCTGGGCAAAAGTGACCGTAACACGCCCCGCCGTATACAACCATGAAGCGGATGCCAGGATCGTCCGAAGTACTGATGGTAAGGCCTATACATGCGCCAGTTCCGGGGGCAATGGTGTTGTGAATATCGGGCAGACCTCTTGCTATACACCAATGGTATATGATTTGGACCCGCGCAAAGCACAGGGCCAAGGGATACATGCGATTCCTAATAGTGATGCATATAAAAAAGCGGTGACCATCTGGTACTAAGAAACAAAGGCGCAAAAAAAGCATCCGCATGATTGGATGCTTTTTTTGGCGGTCCGATTGAACTCACGCCTTATTCATTCATCACAGCTTTTTTTGTGCTTCCAATTCAAGTAGATATTGTTTCATCTCCGTACCCCCTCGGTAACCGGTAATGGCCCCGTTTTTCCCGATTACCCGATGACATGGCACCGTGATCAGAACAGGATTGGCACCAATGGCCGTTCCGACCGCCCGAACAGCGGAAGGTCTTTTGATGACTTGGGCAATGTCGGAATAGGAACAGGTTTTGCCATAGGGTATTTGATTCAGCGCTGCCCAAATTTCTTGTTGAAAGGGCGTACCTTTTACATCTGCTGGAAGAGAGAAAGTCTGCCTGGTTCCTTCGAAATATTCTAGGAGTTCTTGTAGATAGGGTGTTAACTCTTCTTCATTTTCAACAAGGCTCGCCATTGGAAAGCGTTTTTGTAGCCAAGCCTTCAGTTCTTCATACGATTGACCAGGAGAGCCTACATAGCAAAGTCCTTTTTCCGTCTTGGCAATATATAATTGCCACTTATCATAATGCAGTATGGCCCATTCAATGGTTTGTTCTTTAACATTCTTCATCTTGTTCACGCTCCTTCGCTTGAGTCTTGAGATAAGCTTTCCGATATCCTGAAGGGGTATTCCCCATTTTCCTTTTGAATAGCGTCAGGAAATAGGGTGTGCTTGAGAACCCGACAGCCAAGCCTATCTCAGTTATTGGCTGTTCGGAGTTTTCAAGGAGCCTCATTGCTTTTTCAAGGCGAAGCCGTTGAATGTATTCAGTGGGCGATATCCCCTTCACACGCTTGAATGACCGTTGTAAATGATAGGGGCTGCCGTGGGAAATATCCGCCAATCTGTTCAATGTGAGGGGTTCTCTGTAATGTGTGTCGATCCATTCGGCTATTTTGTCAACCCATTCTTCTGTCGGCAAATTCAGTCCTTCCGGTTTACATCGTTTACAAGGGCGGAAATCTTCTTCCAAAGCCATCATGGCATTTTTGAAAATCTTCACGTTTTCCTTATTAGGCACCCTGGATTGACAGGAAGGCCTGCAAAAAATGCCTGTCGTTTTTACCCCATATAAAAAATGATCATCATATGCTGCATCACAATCAATAATGGCTTTCCAATATTCATTCGGGAAATCTGCTTTTTTCGGATTCAACACATTCACCTCTTCTTTTAGTATACAAGAAAGCGTTGATATACAAACATTTTGATAATATAAAAGCAAGATAACGTAATTACTCAATTAGTGGAAAGTTAGTGGAGAAGACTATTGGTCTGTTAAAATAAGGGAGTTGAATGAAAAAGAAAAGAGCAAGATAACGTATCCATTTTTCATTACAATAAAGCTAAAGGAGGGGCAGAATGAAAGAGACATTATCAATGGACGAAGGCATGACTGAATTGAGAATACGTACACCAAAAGAGTTTAGTTTTTCGGAAAACCTTAAATACTTATCAAGATCCTCCAATGAATGTCTGTTCGAAATTGTTGATCAAAAAATTTATCGTGCACTTGTTGTCAAAAACGAGACACTTTTAGTAGAAATCAGTGCGATGAATGAAACCGAGCTGATCATTCAATTTCCAGGGCGAACAGCACCGATGGATAATCAGGTAAAGGATGCTGTCTCCCAATATATTCATCACTGGTTCGATCTTGAGACGAATCTTCTTCCTTTTTATGAGCTGGCCCAAAATGACCCTTTATTGCAAAAGCCGGTAAGCCAATTCTTCGGTTTAAGAAATATAGGCATCCCTGATTTATTTGAAGCGATTGCCTGGGGAATACTTGGACAGCAGATTAACTTGACTTATGCCTATACCTTGAAACGGAGGCTTGTAGAGGGGTTTGGTGATTTTGTTGAATTCGAAGGAAAGCAATATTGGCTGTTTCCAAAGCCTGATGTAATCGCGAAATTGACGGTCGAAGATTTTGCCGATTTGAGGATGACGGTGAAGAAGTGTGAATATTTAATAGGTGTTGCGCAACTGATTGCAGAAGGGGAACTTACAAAAGAAAAGCTGTTGAATGAAAAGGATGTAAAGAAGGCAGAAAAAATGCTGACCAAAATACGGGGAATCGGTCCGTGGACAGCGAACTATGTCTTGATGCGCTGTTTGCGTTTTCCCGCAGCCTTTCCCATCGATGACGTCGGGTTGCATAATTCCATGAAACTGGTCATGGAAACGGAAGCAAAACCAACGAAAGCGGAAATCCTGAAACTATCGGAAGCATGGGCCGATTGGGAATCCTATGCGACCTTCTATTTATGGAGATTGCTATATTGAATTAGTATATATTTCAACAACGGAGATAAAACTGCAGGTACCGTCGATATATTTCAATTTTCGGAGATAAACCTGTGGATTTCGTCGATATATTTCTACTTTCGGAGATAAAACTGCAGGTTCCGTCGATATATTTCAACAACGGAGATAAAACTGCAGGTTCCGTCGATATATTTCAACAACGGAGATAAAACTGCAGGTTCCGTCGATATATTTCTACTTTCGGGGATAAAACTGCAGGTACCGTCGATATATTTCAATTTTCGGAGATAAAACTGTGGATTTCGTCGATATATCTCTAAATTCGGAGATAAAACTGCAGGTACCGTCGATATATTTCAATTTTCGGAGATAAAACTGCAGGTACCGTCGATATATTCCAATTTTCGGAGATAAAACTGTAGATTACGTCGATATATCTCTAAATTCGGAGATAAACCTCGCTTCAATTTCCAGGACCACCGTCGGGTTCGGAAGCACCAACGGCGCCCCCACCGAGCTTTATCCCTCAACAACAATCGGCTTCAACATTTGCTGTAGATCAGGGACCATTTCGTTTTGTGCGAGTTTCTGGTATTATCCCATTTTTGTCGGTCCGCGATCTGTTGCAGGCTTCAGATGGAACGGCAGGTTCTGGACGGTTTTTGGCATTGATACAAGACAAATCAATCAATTCTTTTACCTGTTTTTGAAAATGCTCAAAGGAGATGTTTCCTTTGAGCATTTTAGGTTTCAGACTGTTTTACTTTCTTCCAATAAGAAAAGATATGGTAGCAAGACAGAAGCAGGACTATCTAAAGAAAGCCTATCGTTGATCCGTCCCCCTTAAGCGGTCAACACTCCCACTAGGGAAAGGAGATACAAGTTGTAAAACAACTGCTCCTTGATCCTCACATCATGATCGTGTGACTTTTTTTCTTTAATAGGAAACTGAGAAATAAACAAAAAAATCATAAATAAGCAAAAGGGTGATGATCATAGAAATTTATTTCGCTTTTTACATAATGAAATAAACGGCAAACTACGGTTAGTAATCACAATGTTCAATATTTAATAGAAATGGTAAAATCATTATGCTCCTATAAAATTTAGTGAATGAATATGAAAAAAGAGGATGCTGTTGAATATGAGGAAAAAAGTATCGCTGGAAACCAAGATTCTCGGGTTGGTCTTATCGTTGAGTCTGTTTTTGATTCTCTTATTGACGACTTCTTTTTCCTATATGGAAGGAAGGCAAATAGCGAAGGATAAAGGTCAATTGGCGTTGGAACTTTCAAAGACGATTAGCTTCATGCCTACAGTTACAGAGGCCTTTGAAACGGATGATCCTGCCGGCACAATCCAGCCGATTGCCGAAAAGATTCGCAGGGAAACAGGGGCTGAGTTCATCGTTGTCGGGAATAAAGAGGGTATTCGTTATTCCCATCCGCTGGCTTCCGAAATTGGGAAGCGGATGGAAGGCGGAGATAATAGCAGGGCCATTCGGGATGGTGAATATTATGTTTCCGAAGCGGCAGGATCACTTGGCCTTTCCATCCGGGGAAAGTCACCGGTATTCAATAAGGATGGAAAAATAATTGGAATCGTCTCAGTAGGTTTTTTAGTGGAAGATGTCCGCGCCCAGATTTTCAAAGATTTGTCCAAAGAGATGATTGTATCTTTAGTGGCCATCATGATATCGATCATTGGCAGTTATATGCTTGCAAGGAGCATACGTAAAGATACATTGGGGCTGGAACCATTTGAAATCGCCAATTTATATAAAGAAAAAAATGCAGTACTTCAATCGGTGAAAGAAGGGATTCTGGCCATTGACCATAAAGGGCTGATTACATCGATGAATCAGCCGGCGAAAAAATTGCTGGATATTAAAGAGTCCGTACGCCATTTGAACGTGGATGGCCTATTTCCTTCGAAATATTTATTCGAGGTGTTGAAGTCCGGTGAACCGCAAGTGGATAAGGAGATTTCATGGAAAGATAAATCCGTTATTGTGAATTGTACGCCAATCTTTGATTGTGAACGGGTAAGCGGTGTTGTCGCTTCGTTCCGTGATCGAACGGAAATTGAGGAAATGGTCAACACATTATCGGAAGTGAAGATGCATTCAGAGGATTTAAGGGCTCAAACCCATGAGTTTACCAATAAACTATATGTTCTATCAGGATTGATACAATTAGGGGAATATGATGAAGCGATAGATATGATTCAAAGCGAAACCTCCGAATTGCATTCCTTGAACCGTGTCGTGTTCGAACAGATAAAGGATACAAAGGTACAAGCCCTGTTGCTTGGTAAGATAGGGAAAGCATCGGAAAAGAAAATAATCTTTGAAATAGACTCACAAAGTTACCTAGAGAAACTTCCGGATCATATAAAATTGTCACAACTAACATTGATTCTGGGGAACATTATCGATAATGCACTTGAAGCGGTTTCAGGAATGGAGGAGTCACTTGTGAAATTTTTCGCCACCGATATCGGAAATGATATGGTATTTGAAGTGAGTGATAACGGAAAAGGAATACCGGAGGATGCTATCGCCCATATTTTCGATCGGGGTTTCACATCGAAAAAGAATGAAAGTCCGAGTGGGTATGGTCTTTCGAATGCTGATCGTGTCGTAAAAGAGCTGGGCGGCATCATTGAAGTTCAAAGCGAGGGTGAAAACACCATATTCACCGTTTATCTTCCTAAAGAACAGTGAGGAGGGAAAGAATGCTGAAGATAAGAGCAGTCATCGCAGAAGATGATTTTCGAGTAGCGGATATCCATGAAAAATTCTTGAAAAACTTTGATGAAATAGAAGTGGTCGGAAAAGCTGTCAATGCAAAAAAGACGCTTCGGATTTTGGAGCAAAAAAGCCCTGATTTGCTTTTGCTTGATGTATATATGCCAGATCAGCTTGGAACAGACCTTCTTCCGGATATAAGGCGGAAATTCCCGAATGTGGATATCATCATGATTACCGCGGCAACGGATAAAGAACAACTTGAAAAGTCGCTTCACTACGGAGTAGAGAATTATTTAATAAAACCAGTTGAAATGAAGCGCTTCAACCAAGTAATCGAAGAGTATCTTAAGAAAGCCCATCTGATGAAATCCAAACAAGAAATAGACCAGGATTTTGTTGATCTCATTTTGAAAAAGGGAACTGCCGCTTCGGAAACGAACGATGGGCCCGCTTTACCGAAAGGGGTCGACGAAATCACTTTGACGAAAGTGTTCGAGGTGCTTGAAGCAAGCGATATCGGTTTGTCGGCTGAGCAAGTGAGCGGACAAATCGGCGCTTCCAGGACAACCGCGAGACGCTATCTGGAATACTTGATATCAGTAAAGAAATGTAAAGCAGAAGTCGTATACGGGGTAGTGGGAAGACCTGAGCGGAGATATTATAAAATTCAATAGAGTTTCTGGAATTAAGTGAAACACCTTCATGATTGGAGGTGTTTTTTTGCATATGGTACAGCGGTGCAAAATGGAATGGGAGTTTCAACAAGAGTGAATATATCCAATATCTTTGGTGCAGGCAAAATGGTTAAAATCGATGAAGTTTCCTTTAAGAACCCGCCATTCAACCCGGGGAATGGCTTCAAGTTCAGCTCTGAAAAGTGCTTCCGTGAACACAATGAACACAATTGACAAAATAGTTTTAAAACACAATAAATTGAAAACGCTTACAGATTAAGCGTTTTCATATACAATTTATCTTATTAGAAGATGAGGAGTGATGGATATGCTCGCTTTATTAGGATACCTGATGATAGTAGTGTTTATGATTTTAATTATGACAGGGCGACTTTCAGCCATGATAGCTTTGATTGCAGTACCAAGTGCCTTCGCACTTATTGGCGGATTTGGCGGTAAAATGGGTGAGATGGCGTTGGAAGGGATCAAAGGTGTAGCGCCAACTGGGATCATGATTTTATTTGCGATTCTTTTCTTTGGCATTTTGATCGATGCTGGAGTTTTCGATCCAATCATCAATACGATCCTTAGGCTTGTAAAAGGAGATCCAGTGAAAATTGCCATCGGCACGGCCGTCCTGGCCTTGCTCATTTCCTTGGATGGAGATGGTACAACTACATATATGATAACGATCTCTGCCATGCTTCCGCTATATAAACGGATTGGAATGAGACCGCTTGTATTGGCCGGTATTGCCGTTTCGTCATCTGGTGTAATGAATCTTCTTCCTTGGGGAGGCCCTACAGCACGGGTGATGACCGCTTTGAAACTTGAAATGTCCGATGTTTTCACCCCTGTCATTCCTGCGATGATTGGCGGAGTCCTATTCGTCCTTTTCATGGCATATTGCCTGGGTAAAAAAGAAAGAAAGAGAATTGGGATCATAGAGGTCGATTATCATGTTGTTGCACAGCATGCCGCAGCAACGGAAGATGCTTATATTAAGCGCCCAAAATTGATTATATTCAATTACGCATTGACGCTTACCTTGCTGGTGGCGCTAATAATGGAACTTATGCCTTCAGCGGTTCTGTTCATGATAGGTTTTGCCATTGCCATTACGGTTAATTATCCGAAACTCAGTGATCAAAAAGAACGTGTGGCAAACTATGCGGACAATGCTTTATCTGTCGTTTCGATGATTTTTGCGGCAGGTGTCTTTACTGGGATCCTTGCCGGTACGGAAATGGTGGATGCCATGGCAAACTCTTTGATTCAGCACATTCCAGATCAAATGGGTGCACATTTTGCCGTCATTACAGCCATCATCTCAGCACCTTTCACGTTCTTCATGTCAAATGACGCATTTTATTATGGAGTACTCCCATTACTTGCTAAAGCGGGAGCTGCTTATGGAATTGACCCTGCTTTGATTGGTAGAGCTTCACTTTTAGGATTGCCTGTCCATCTATTAAGCCCGCTTGTTCCATCTACTTATCTATTGATTGGAATGGTAGGGGAAGATTTCGGGGCATTGCAGCGCACTTTCCTGAAATGGGCATGCGGATCGACGCTTGTCATGATAGTGGTAGCTGTCCTATTGGGAATCATCCCACTATAAGAAAGATCATATCCCAATTTTTAAAAGAGTCCCGTTCGTAAAGATGCGAACGGGACTCTTTTCGTGATCCCCTGAATGGGTACAATCTAAAGGGGCGATTCCCGAACCATGAAGGCTGTAGTAATGGTTAGCTTAATGGAAGTGGAAGGGAAGAGAGCAAAATGGCTCACTTTAATAAAAGGTTGCCGTTCAAAAGTTCGGTACTAAAGCAGCATACCTTGAAAGGCTGAAGGCGCGCGCCGTTTAACAATAACGAAAAAAACTTGTAAATAGTAATCATTACGTTTTATAATGAAAGGCAGTCAAGAAAAGAGTTGTTTATATAAAAAGTATAAATCGTAACGATTTTGATTTATTTAATGAAAGGGGCTATTTAATATTGAGAATATATAACACTTGCTTGAATTGAGGGATTTACACAAGGGAATTAGTGCTGTAAATCGAAAGTTTGGTCCATTTACTCAAGATTAATGACTTTTACACGAGATTTTAGAGCTGTTACTCATGACTTTGACGGATATAGCATTGAGTTTGGCGCAAATACTCGTGAATTTGGAGCATTTACTCGTGAATTTGGCGGAAATACTCGTGAATTTGGAGCATTTACTCGTGAATTTCGCGTGAATACTCGTGAGTTTAGCGCATTTACTCGTGAATTGGTGTTTAATCTCGAATTTCGCGCAAATACTCGTAAATGGTAAATAGCCACGAGTTCTGTACATGTACATAGAATGATGGTTAAACATCAGATAGTTTGTTACCTGGTTCATCATGATAGTAAAGCTGCGATTTAAATCGTAATCAATTCGATTTGCAGCAATCGGTAAAAATACTTGAGGTAATGGAGGAAATATATCATGTTCATAAAATTTAAGTCAATTTTTATTTTATGTCTATTGTTTTTGCCTGCTTGCTCCACTGAGTCTATGAAAGAGCAAGGGGGAGGTATTGTGGATTCTTTCGAAAACGAACATCTCTTTTGCAGCGATCGCCATTCATATACAAAAGAACTGGTTTCGATGTTTGAATAAAGAGGCTGTAGCCACCATCCTGCTTCAGCTGCCAATTGAACATGTTTCCTTAACACTTATGTCTCCGGATGCTGACGTACGCAGATATGCGGCTGAATACTTCAGCATTCGAATATGGGGAATTCCATTCACTTTGATGAGATTCTTTCACCATCAATTCAAACATGTATTACACATTTAAACAGTGACATCATTGGAACGAGTTGCTTTCTGCAATTCGTTTTTTTTATAAGGGAAAAGAAATTCCAATAAACTTACTTGACATTATGTACTTATGAAAATATAATTACTTACATAAAGTAACCAACAAAAAAAGGGAGAGAATTTATACATGAATAAAAATGAAGCAGGTCAAGTTTTTTTACGGGTGATCTTAGGTCTTACTTTTTTCATTCACGGCGTTTCAAAGTTTCAAGGGGGCATAGGAAACACGGCGGGATTTTTCGATAGCCTTGGTATTCCTGGGTTCATGGCATACATCGTTGCAAGTATCGAATTGATCGGAGGACTTGCGGTTATACTGGGTTTGGGAACACGAATCGTTTCCGTGCTGTTTGTGGTCATTATGGCGGGGGCGATTTTCACGGCTAAATTACCTGCTGGTTTTCTTGGAAACGGGCAAGCGGCGGGCTACGAACTGGACTTGGCATTACTAGCCATGTCTGTATATCTAGTGTGTGCAAACCGAACTGTTCTTTCTTTGGATACCATGATTTTCAATAAAAAAGGGAAGTGACGATATGGAGAATTTTCATCAAAAACCAGTAACTTTTGTTGGCGAAGTCAGTATTAATGTTTTGGATTTGAAAAATGCCATCACTTTTTATCAAGATATCATCGGTCTTCAAGTATTGAAGAAAACAGAAAGGCAAGCTGTTTTAACGACAGACGGAAAAACCCCGTTGCTTACTCTTGAGCAGCCTGCTGATGTGATTCCGAAAGAAGGGCGGACCACTGGCTTATATCACTTTGCCCTTTTGCTGCCGACCCGTGCCGCCTTATCGATTTTTTTACGCCATTTACTTCAAACGAAATATCCATTTGGAGCGGCGGATCATGAAGTGAGTGAAGCGCTGTACATTACCGATCCGGACGGCAATGGCATCGAAGTATACTCTGACCGGCCATCCACCGATTGGAGATGGGCCGATGGGGAGGTTGCGATGGGCACGGATCCGTTGGATGGGAATGACCTTCTGAAAGAAAGTAATGGTGAGTGGAGTGCACTGCCTGCAGGTACATTAATGGGACATATACACCTGCATGTATCAGATTTACGTAAAACGGAGGAGTTTTACATGCAAGGTCTTGGGTTTACCGTTGTGACTCGATATGAAGGTGCGCTCTTTACTTCAACCGGTGGATATCATCACCACATCGGGTTGAACACTTGGAATGGTGTTGGCGCTCCGGCTCCCAAGGAAAATAGTGTGGGGCTGAACTGGTATACCCTCGTTTTTGCAGATGAAGAAGCGAGAAACAAAGTGATGGAGCAACTTAAAGAAATCGGGGCTGTCGTCACGGAAAAAGAAGAGTTTTTCAGTGTAACAGATCCATCAGGCAATGAGATTCATTTAGTCGTCTGAATTTAAAGCAGAAAGCAAGGGTGAGGATAATGGGATTCTTAAGTAGATTATTTGGAAATAAAGAAACCGCGGCAGGGGAGAATGGACAAATGACAAAAGTATTATTCGTTAAAGTGAATGATCGTCCAGCAGATCAGGCAATCAGCTCGAAAATGTATGACACATTTTTAGAAACATATAAAGAGACACACCGTACAGATGAAGTGACCGAGTTGGATTTATTTAAAGAAGAACTCCCTTACTATGGGAATACAGCCATTACTGGTTTGTATAAACGCAACCAGGGTCTTGAACTGACAGCCGAAGAGGAAAAAGCGGCAAATCTGGTTGACCAATATTTAAATCAATTCCTAGCCATGGATAAAGTGGTATTCGCTTTCCCTCTATGGAACGCAACGGTTCCTGCACCGCTGATCACATACCTTTCCTATTTGGCACAAGCAGGTAAAATGTTCAATTATACGGCGGAGGGACCAGTTGGGTATGCTGGCGATAAAAAGGTCATGCTATTGAATGCCCGCGGTTCGGATTATGCATTGGAAGGAATGGCTTCTGCTGAAATGGCCGTGAATTTAGTTAAAAATATCATTAGCCTGTGGGGAATCAACAATCCGGAGGCAGTGGTCATTGAAGGACATAATCAGTATCCGGATCGGACTCAAAAAATTATCGCGGATGGTTTGGAAAACGTTGCAAAAGCGGCTGAAACATTCTGATTGCGAAGTTTTTCTAATGAAAGGAATCGCATAGTTACAGGATAAACGAGCAAAGAAGGCCCCCATATATCAATGGGGGCCTTCTTTGTGGTTATTTATCCTGATACTTTTTCAAACGATATTGAAGACTTTGGCGGCTGATATTCAGGGCTTTAGCTGCTTGAGAGATATTCATGCCATGTTCCTTTAATATCTTCTCCAAGTATTGCTTTTCAGTATTGGCGATATAATCATCAAGAGATAAGGTCGACTCCTGTAGATCTCCATTTGTTTTGACATCTTTTTTCTCGGGATGAATGTCTTCAAAATGGGCTTTCTTTCTAAAGAGAGTGGGAAGGTGATTGATGGCAATCTTTGTATCGCCAGGTTCCAGTAAATTCATGGCCCCCTCAATGATATGTTCAAGTTCCCTTACGTTCCCGGGCCAGTCGTAATCATAAAATAGTGAGTAGACCTCCTCGCTAATCCCTTCAATATTCAATTCGAACAGCGCATTGAATTTCTCGATGAAGGATTGTGCCAGCAAAGGAATGTCCTCTTTCCGTTCACGAAGGGGTGGGATGAATAACGATACGACGCTTAATCGATAATATAAATCCTTTCGTAAATGATCATTTGAAATGGCGTCTATTGGATCTTCATTTATCGTTGCAATGACCCGAACGTCAATTTTTTTATCTTTCGTATCCCCAACACGGCGAATCGTCCTTTCTTGAAGGGCCCGTAATAATTTCGCCTGCAAATTCGGGTTTAACGAATTGATTTCATCAAGAAGGATGGTACCGCCCTGTGCTTGTTCGAATAATCCGGGCCTTTCAATCGATCCGGTGAAGGCCCCTTTCTTTGTGCCAAAGAGTATTCCCTCAATTAGACTATCCGGCAGGGCAGCGCAGTTTTGGCTGATGAAAGGATGTGTCGAACGGCTGCTGCCATTGTGGATACTTTGGGCGAAGAGTTCTTTTCCGGTTCCCGTCTCCCCGACGATGAGGATGGAGGATGTGGTTCTGGTAGAACGCTTGCTCTTTTCTATGACTTCCAGGAAATTCTCACTGGTTCCAATGATGCTGTCAAACGTATATTTGGTATCGCCCTTATTCAAGATATTATCTTTAATGATTCTTTCGAGATTCGTTATATCCTTTGCCACTTCAATTGCTCCAATGATATTTTGGTTCTGATCCAAAATCGGAAACGTATTATTGATTGTTGTAATTTCTTGTCCGAGATTATTGAAGTAGGTCTGCTTCGAGTTTTCGGTTTTCCTTCCAGAATGAAGTGCCCGTATTAATGTGCTCTCCGTTTCTTCCTTGAATATAAAGATCTCGTGAATCTTTTTCCCTAATACTTCTTCCGATTCCATTCCTTCAATTTCAGCCATTTTTTTGTTATAAACAATGGTTCGTCCTTTTATATCGATTATGTGTATCCCGATATCGATTACATCCACAAGCGAGTGGAGGATGGTTTGAAAACCTTCTATTTTAACGATTTGATCTAAATACATGGATGCCTCCCCTTTTTATTCATTTCTTAGAGCTATTGTAGTAGAAATATAGAAAAGGTGCAAATAAAATTTGCACAGCAAGATTATTTTGCATTGAAGTGCAAAAATATTTTGCGGAAAAAGGATAAAAATGCCCTTTTTTATGATTTTACACGTTGGCATGAATCTTGCATTAATAAAAAGTGTAAGGTTTAAGTGAAAAAAATAGGGGCTAGAGCAAAAATAAATGGCATGCTATGCCAATATTGCCCCATAAGTGCTGAATTTCATTGCATATTTTATGAAAAAACAATGTTTTTTTCA
Source organism: Peribacillus sp. YIM B13482 (assembly GCF_042787975.1). Lineage (NCBI taxonomy): Bacteria > Bacillati > Bacillota > Bacilli > Caryophanales > Bacillaceae > Peribacillus > Peribacillus sp. YIM B13482. The sequence continues at coordinate 46,942 of NZ_JBHZPF010000014.1, read as the reverse complement.
AAAAAATGAAAAGTTGGCACGGAACTTGCTTGTTTAATAAGCGAGAGAAAAAAATATAAAACTTTAGGGAGATGAGCCATAATGGTCCAACCATATAAACACGAACCATTTACTAATTTTAAAATCGAAGAAAACAATAAAGCTTTTCAAGTGGCATTGAATGATGTAGCTAATGATTTAGGGAAGAAATACCCGCTAGTCATTAATGGTGAAAAAGTGTTTACTGATGAAGTCATTACCTCTGTAAACCCAGCAAATAAAGAAGAAGTTATTGGAACCGTATCCAAAGCAAATAAGGATCTTGCTGAGCAAGCCATGCAAGCGGCGGATAAGACTTTCCAAACTTGGAGAAAAACGAAAGCGGAAATGCGTGCAAATATTTTATTCAGGGCTGCAGCCATCGTCCGGAGAAGAAAACACTACTTCTCGGCTCTATTGGTTAAAGAAGCAGGAAAACCTTGGAATGAAGCGGATGCAGATACAGCGGAAGCGATCGATTTCATGGAATACTACGCACGTCAAATGCTGAAGCTTAAAGACGGAATGCCAGTGGAAAGCCGTCCGATTGAACACAATGCATTCAGTTATATTCCACTTGGTGTCGGTGTCATCATCTCACCTTGGAATTTCCCGTTTGCGATCATGGCAGGCATGACGACAGCGGCTCTTGTTTCAGGAAATACCGTCTTATTGAAACCGGCCAGTACAACACCGGTCATTGCAGCTAAATTCATCGAAGTGTTGGAAGAAGCGGGATTACCTGCAGGAGTTGTGAACTTCATTCCAGGAAGCGGTGCTGAAGTTGGCGATTATTTGGTAGATCATCCTCGTACACGTTTCATCAGCTTTACCGGATCTCGTGATGTGGGAATCCGTATTTATGAGCGTGCGTCAAAAGTAAATGAAGGCCAAATTTGGTTGAAACGTGTCATCGCTGAAATGGGCGGTAAAGATACGATCGTTGTTGATAAAGAAGCTGATTTGGAATTGGCAGCACAATCCATCGTCGCTTCTGCATTCGGATTCTCCGGTCAAAAATGTTCTGCTTGTTCACGGACAGTCATAGTGGAAGATGTATATGACCAAGTCTTGAATCGTGTCATTGAATTAACGAAAGAAAAAACGGTCGGCGAACCAACGGACGTAAACAACTTCATGGGTCCTGTTATCGATCAAGCCGCTTACGACAAAGTCATGAGCTACGTTGAAATCGGTAAAAAAGAAGGGAAACTTGTTGCAGGGGGAGAAGGGGACAATTCAAAAGGTTTCTTCATCCAGCCAACCATCATTGCCGATGTGGATGAGAATGCACGAGTCATGAAAGAAGAGATTTTCGGACCAGTGGTAGCGTTCTGTAAGGCAAAAGATTTCACACATGCAATCGAGATTGCCAATAACACGGATTATGGATTAACAGGTGCAGTCATCTCGAACAATATTGAACATATCGAACAGGCACGTGAAGATTTCCACGTAGGAAACTTGTACTTCAATCGCGGCTGTACTGGTGCCATTGTCGGATACCAGCCATTTGGCGGATTCAATATGTCAGGTACAGATTCAAAAGCGGGCGGTCCTGATTATTTAGTTCTTCATCTTCAAGGAAAAACAACATCTGAAACGCTATAATTTTAGGGGGAATCAACATGACAACAGTAACGGAAAAATTAATCGAGCAAACAGAACAATATGGTGCAAACAATTATAATCCACTTCCAATCGTCATTTCGAAGGCAGAAGGAGTTTGGGTGGAAGATCCTGAAGGAAACAAATATATGGATATGCTAAGTGCCTATTCAGCAGTGAACCAAGGTCACAGGCATCCGAAAATCATCGACGAATTAAAAAAACAAGCCGATCGCGTGACATTGACGTCCCGTGCATTCCATAGTGATAAATTAGGCCCGTGGTACGAAATGGTTTCACGCATTACGCAAAAAGACATGGCGCTTCCTATGAATACGGGTGCTGAAGCCGTTGAAACAGCAATCAAAGCTGTTAGGCGCTGGGGTTATGATGTTAAAGGAATCGCAGAAAACCAAGCGGAAATCATTGCTTGTATCGGGAATTTCCATGGCCGTACAATGGCAGCCGTGTCCCTGTCGTCCGATGAAGAGTACAGAAGGGGCTTTGGACCGATGTTACCAGGGGTCAAGCTTATCCCTTATGGCGATCTTGATGCATTGAAAGAAGCGATTACACCGCAAACGGCTGGATTTTTAATCGAACCGATTCAAGGTGAAGCTGGAATCATCATACCGCCTCAAGGATTCTTAAAAGAAGCATACGAACTATGTAAAGAAAATAATGTCCTATTCGTTTCTGATGAAATTCAATCAGGACTTGGACGTTCAGGAAAAATGTTCGCCTCTGACTGGGATGGAGTAGTTCCGGATATGTACATTTTAGGCAAGGCGCTTGGCGGCGGGGTTTTCCCGATCTCTTGCGTAGCTGCAAACCGCGAAATCCTTGGCGTATTCAATCCTGGTTCCCATGGTTCTACATTCGGCGGCAATCCATTGGCATGTGCGGTTTCCATCGCTTCTTTGGAAGTACTTGAAGATGAGAAGCTTGCGGAACGTTCATTGGAGCTTGGACAATATTTTATGGATAGCTTAAAAGAAATCAAGAATCCCATGATTAAAGAAATCCGTGGTAGAGGCTTATTCATCGGGGTTGAATTGACAGAAGCTGCAAGACCTTATTGTGAGCAGCTTAAAGAAGAAAAACTGCTATGTAAAGAAACACATGATACAGTCATCCGTTTTGCTCCGCCATTAGTGATTACTAAAGAAGACTTGGATTGGGCAATCGAACGCATTAAAAGAGTTTTATCCTAATATCCCTATGAGGTGAATTCCATTGAGTACAACTGTCAAAGAAGAAAAAGAAACTGCCAGCTTGCTTGATTCAACACAGGTCGTAATCAAGGAGGCGCTTGATAAGCTTGGCTATTCTGAAGAAGTGTTCGAGCTTTTGAAGGAACCTCTTCGGATGCTGACCGTCCGGATTCCGATTAAGATGGATGACAATACGACGAAGATTTTCACTGGATACCGTGCCCAGCACAACGATGCTGTCGGTCCGACGAAAGGCGGAATCCGTTTTCATCCAGAAGTCGATGAGGAAGAAGTCAAGGCACTTTCAATGTGGATGAGTTTGAAATGCGGAATCGTGAATCTGCCATATGGCGGAGGAAAAGGCGGCATCATCTGTGATCCGCGCCAAATGTCCATCGGTGAATTAGAAAGGCTTAGCCGTGGGTATGTTCGGGCGATCAGCCAAATAGTTGGGCCGACTAAAGATATTCCGGCCCCGGATGTTTATACAAATTCACAAATCATGGCATGGATGATGGATGAATACAGTAGAATAAGAGAACACGATTCACCTGGTTTCATCACAGGTAAGCCACTGGTTCTGGGCGGTTCACACGGTAGGGAAAAGGCGACTGCTCAAGGAGTCACCATTTGTATCGAGGAAGCGGCAAAGCGTAAGGGTATAGAATTGAAAGGTGCACGCATCATCGTCCAAGGGTTTGGGAATGCAGGAAGCTTTTTAGCCAAATTCATGCACGATGCAGGTGCGAAAGTAATTGGGATTTCGGACGCATATGGTGCCATTTATAACCAGGATGGTCTGGATATCGATTACTTACTTGATAAAAGGGATAGCTTTGGAACGGTAACGACACTATTTGATAATAAAATCACCAATCAAGAACTTCTGGAACAAGATTGTGATATTTTAGTGCCTGCTGCCATTTCCAATCAAATCACCAAAGAAAATGCACATCTTATCAAGGCCCAAATTGTCGTGGAGGCAGCGAATGGACCTACCACTTTAGAGGCAACCAAGATCTTGACGGAACGCAATGTGCTTCTCGTACCCGATGTATTGGCAAGTTCAGGCGGTGTGACTGTTTCTTACTTTGAGTGGGTTCAAAATAATCAAGGTTATTATTGGGAAGATGAAGAGGTCCAAACCAAATTAAAAGCGTTATTGGTCAACTCATTTAATCAAGTATATGAAATGTCCGAGACAAGAAAAGTGAATATGAGGCTGGCTGCATATATGGTGGGTGTCAGAAAAATGGCAGAAGCCTCGATATTCCGTGGCTGGGTATAAGCTTTAGTCTAATAATGGAGGGTGGAGGAGTGATTCCGTGTTAAAACCGATTCATACCATCGAGTGTGCTCAGGATGGGACCATCGAACAAGTTTACGTTCAAAAGAATTCCTATGTTTATGAATGGGAGAGGCTCTTTTTAGTGAAAACGAAAGATGGGAAATTGATTGATGTTTCAATTGGTGCAAGTGGTCATATTACTGAAATTAATGTCTCGGCAGGGGATCCTATAAATAGAAAGCTTCCTTTAGCTTTGCTCCAAGACGATTTCGTTATAACTGGCTCTGATTGATCATAGGAAAAAGGGCGTTCCAAGGCGATTTAGCTTTGGGATGCTCTTTTTTTGTTGTGGTCAAATAAATGGTGATGACAAAGCCAGGAAGGAAAAAAGAACTATATAACGAAAAAACTTTTAACCAAGATAAATAAAAGCGCCTTCGCTGACCATACACCTTAACATGGTATGGTTTCGCGAAGGTATTTTTCATTTGGAAAGGGGATATTGCCATATTCCCTTTCATAAACTGTTATACAAACAAGCCAAGTCGATTTGGGAGGTGATCCTGATTGCTCGAAACTGGTTAAGCCGTTTTTCTTTATCCGTGAGTGCTTTCTAGGAATTTAAGCCCATGGCTAGAAATATTATGTTAAAATACTAAGTGAGATTTAGACATCAATTAAAAAGCGGTTTTTCTGAATTCATCCATATTTACAATGAAATGGTGAATGTTCAGAATTCTTCCGTATAAAAAGGGGAGTTAATCAGAGTATGAGAATCTCAGAATTAAAAAGGAAAGCCCTTCATTCGTTGGGAGGTAAATGGGGAGTAGCAGTTTCGCTTATGTTGCTCTTGTTCTTGATCAATTTCATTTTACCTATAATTGTCGATGTGATCGGAAGCGGTGGGTTTTCACAATGGTTCATGCAGGAAGAAACACCGTTATGGTCTGATATCTTCAGCATGGTCTTTTCCATTGCCTTAATCCCGCTTACCATTTCAACCACTTGGTTCTACCTGAATTTGGTTAGGGAAGGAAACCCTGATATTCCAGAAGTATTCGCTATCTATAAGGATGGAAAAACCTCTTTCAAGCTTATTGGGGCATCCATCTTACAAGCTATTTTCATTTTTTTATGGTCATTATTATTAATCATTCCGGGTATCATCAAAGGCATTGCCTATTCGCAGGTGTTTTTCATATTGAAGGATCATCCAGAATACACGGTGCTTGAAGCCATTACAGAAAGCAGAAAAAGAATGAAGGGCTTGAAATGGAAGTATTTCCTTATGCATCTAAGCTTCATAGGTTGGGGCATCCTTTGCATGTTCACGATAGGAATTGGTTTACTATGGTTGTTTCCTTATGTCGGAACTACATTGGCAGCATTCTATAATGAATTGATTGTGCCCCAAGAAGATACTGAAGATAAACAAATAGAGGTATAAAAGATTAACCGATAGCAAATTGGCTATCGGTTTTTTTATTCTCGTTTCTCCTTAAAAAGGTTAAAATGTTAATTTTGCCTGGTGTATAATAAATACTGAGAATGCCATTTTAGGGGGATCACATAGTGAGTAGTTTTAATATTGCTGATCTGATATACCAATTGTTTTGCCTTGTATTTCTAATCCTGATCATTGTTGGCGCCGTATCCCTTTTCCGTTCCAGCAAGCACCGTAAAACCAGACTAGATATCACGGAAAAGAAAATGGATGATTTACATGAACTGATTAAAAGAGGCAAAAATTGACGGCTGCATCGTACAGCCGTTCCAACTGCAAGCAAGCTTGATGAGAATCGAGTTTGCCTGCAGTTTTTTCTTTTAAAAAATTCCAGTTGATTTTAGAAATTCGCTCCCTTGCCGAAAGCGCCTCCGGGGTCTCGGCTAGCAGTTTCGGCAGGAGTGTCGTAAATTTCTTCAATCTAGTAATGGTTTTATTCCATATATGCGGGAAAAGCATGTCCAAGGGAGACCCCAAAGGCGCAAAGACCGCCCGCGGAAAGTTAGTGCCCTGCGTTCCAATCAACGTTCAGGTTTTACAAACTCCGGCAATTATAAAAAAATCTATACTGAAATAACTTAGTCAAAAGCACTGTCCCCGAATTTGAAAAAGAGGATTGGATTTTAAGCATCAATTAAGAGACATAAAAAAATAGAAAAAGAAAGGGAATTGTCAAAAATAAGCAGTTTTACATAGATTGTTGGGAATGTGGGGCAAATTTCATGTGAGGGTGCTGGTATGGAAGATGCATGGTCTGCTACAGTGTTTTACCCTATAATGGAATAGATTCATGTTTAAGGTAAATGGTAAAAGTCTATCAGGAATGCTCGACCCTATTCAAATCGACTGAGATTTAAGAATACTGAACATTCGATCCTTTTGTTAGGTATCTTTGAGAAGTGGGAGGAGTCGGTATCATGAAAGAAGTTATTGCAATAAAAGAATTTACTAGGTTTAAAACACGGACGGAGGAATTTAGTCCGTACGCTTGGTGTAAACGGATGTTAGAAAATGACCATGTGAGTTATCACGAAGGAACGGATACGTGGAATGTTTTTAAATATGAAGATGTGAAGCGGGTTCTCAGTGATTATAAACATTTTTCAAGTGTTCGGAAACGGACTACCATATCGGTTGGAACGGATAGTGGTGAAGGAGCAGTCCCTGAAAAGATCAGAATAACTGAAAGTGATCCACCTGAGCATAGAAAACGCCGCTCTCTGCTGGCCGCAGCATTCACACCTAGAAGTCTTCAAAACTGGGAACCACGCATTCAGGAAATTGCAGATGAATTGATTGGACAAATGGATGAGGACACGGAAATCGATATTGTGCAATCATTGGCGAGTCCGCTTCCGATCATTGTGATGTCAGATTTAATGGGTGTTCCCTCGAAAGATCGTTTATTGTTTAAGAAATGGGTGGATATCTTATTCCTTCCTTTTGATAAAGAAAAACAAGAAGAAGTAAATGAAATGAAGCAAGTGGCAGCAAAAGAATACTATCAATATTTATATCCAATTGTTGTGCAAAAACGATTAAACCCGGCAGATGATATCATCTCAGATCTATTGAAGTCAGAAGTGGATGGGGAAATGTTTACGGATGATGAGGTTGTCCGGACGACCATGCTGATTTTAGGAGCAGGGGTCGAGACAACAAGTCATTTACTGGCCAATAGCTTTTATTCCCTGCTATATGATGACGTTGAAGTTTATCAGGAATTACATGAAAACCTGGATTTGGTTCCGCAGGCGGTCGAAGAAATGCTCCGTTTCCGGTTCAATCTCATTAAATTAGATCGCACCGTACAGGAAGATAACGATCTATTGGGAGTGGAATTGAAAAAAGGGGAAAACGTGGTTGTTTGGATGAGTGCAGCTAATTTGGACGAAGCGATGTTTGAAGACGCCTTCACCCTTAATATCCACCGCCCTAATAATAAGAAACATTTAACATTCGGGAATGGTCCTCATTTCTGCCTAGGAGCTCCGCTAGCGAGGCTAGAAGCAAAGATTGCGCTTACTACATTCCTGAAGAAATTCAAGCATATTGAAGCGGTGCCAACATTCCAGGTAGAAGAAAATCTTACTGATTCAGCGACTGGGCAAACTTTGACATCACTACCGCTTAAGGCACGCCGTACACATTAAAAAACGAAAAGAACCTTGTGCACTAACCTGCATAAGGTTTTTTGCTTGTTGAAGTGAATCCCGAATACATCACGATAAACGAACCAATATCTTTTAAAACCCACCTTACTTCCTTTAGAGTTTCTTCTCTGTCAATTCAGTGCCAAGCCCTTAAAACGGTTGCGATGTCGAAAAATCACTTTTTAGGGTAGTGGTTTCTGCATACCGGGTTAAAGTATTATATAATCAGTTGTCCATCGATATTCTTGGCTTCTTCGATCAATTCTTTTTTGATGGTTCAACACTAATCACCGTTGCTCCTTCATTATATAAAGTACTGCCCAGAACCCCAAATCCAGAACATAGGTCTGCCACCTGAACCTCAGCAAAGTTCATTCCCCTCATTTTTAACTTTCCATCAATTCATCCGGTAAATCATTTCTCCATTCAGCATAATTTTTCGCTACTTGCCGAAATTTACATTCATGCTTCTTTTTCCTTTGGTTTAAGAATGAAAATACAAAATATGTATATTTTGATTGTGCCATGATCGATCATTAGAATGATTAAACAAAATGGTAAGTGAAACGAAACCGAAGATGTAACGATACATGTGAATGTATGAATCTAAAGTAACCTGAAGTTGAGGTGATAATGACCAATAGGGTAGTATGAAAAAGTAGATGGAAGTGTGCTCCGGCATCCTCTGGGTGAGGTTTGCGGGCGATGAAGCCTTTACATTCTGCCTATAATGAAGAAGGTTAGGATAAAATAGATATTTCCATTTGAAACGGTTTCAAAAGTGAAAGGATGTTATTATGAGATTAAAGCAACAATTAACCATTGCCTTTATAGTAAGTGTACTTTCTTTAATAGGGTTCAGTTTCATTGCATTTACCATAAGTGCAAAGGAATACCTGAAATTTGATGAAGTCGTGATTGCCTTAGTGCAGGGATTGGAATCGCCCTTACTAACGAGCATCATGAAGTTCTTTACCTACATAGGTTCAACCAGTGCCTTGATCATCCTTTCCTTGTTCATATTGTTTTTCTTATATAAGGTTTTAAAGCATCGTTTGGAACTAATTTTATTCAGTGCTGTCATAATTGGTTCACCTCTTCTCAATTTGATGGTTAAGCTTTTCTTTAGACGCGCCCGGCCCGATTTACATCGACTCATCGAAATAGGGGGGTACAGTTTCCCTAGTGGACATGCCATGAATGCATTCTCTTTATACAGTATTCTCACATTTTTGCTATGGCGTCATATTACGGCTAAGTGGGCAAGGGTTCTATTGATTCTGTTCAGCATGACGATGATCCTCTCAATAGGTATAAGCCGAATATACTTGGGGGTCCATTATCCTAGTGATATCATTGCCGGATATTTGGCGGGTGGTTTTTGGATTGCGATCTCCATTTGGTTTTTTCAAAGGTATCAAGACCGGCGGAAGAACAAAGATATGTAATAAAGGGACAAGAATATTGCAAGATTAGCAGCCGGAGGGTAACAGGGTCAGATACTGACTCAATACAGTTAGGAGAGATTAAATGGAAAATTGGATTACGGAATTCATGAATGATTTTGGGTATATAGGAATCTTTCTATTAATAGCATTGGAAAATATTTTCCCGCCGATCCCGTCAGAGGTCATTCTGACTTTTGGCGGTTTCATGACGACGACGGCGAATATGACAATTATCGGTGTTGTGATTGCTTCGACACTGGGGTCAGTGGCAGGAGCGGTCGTCCTTTATGGGATTGGTTTACTTCTTGATGTGAAAATAATTGAAAAGTTCGTGGATAGATGGGGGCATATTTTTCGGTTAACGGTATCCGACGTCCATAAGGCGAATTCATGGTTTGATAAGTACGGGGCCTGGACCGTGTTTTTCTGTAGACTCGTTCCGCTGATCAGAAGCTTGATTTCGATTCCTGCAGGCATGTCCCATATGAGCTTTTGGCTCTTTCTGCTATACACTACATCCGGTACGTTAATTTGGAACGTCATCTTGGTGAATATCGGGGCGGCCGTTGGATCTTCGTGGGAAGATATTGTAGGGTATATGGACATTTATTCTAACGTCGTTTATGTAATATTGGCCTTGCTATTGATTCTTTTCGTTGTTTTGATTTTTAGAAGGAATAAAGGCAAAGGGAAATAATTGATTGGGGGCAAACGAAAACGGCACTTTCATTACATAACCGAACATAACCGCCAAAGGCTGTCATTGCGACAGCCTTTTTCTTGTGTGAGCAAGAAGGTGGAACTCAGAATAAAGGGAATGTGCTTTGGACAAAATGAGTGAAACGAAAAAGGAATGAGGTTCGGTGCTATGGCTTCTTTTTTCAAACAAAAAAGACAAATGAAACAAAATGAAAAGAAAAAGGAAGATGAAGGTCAATCCAAAACACCTGATTATATTGAAAGTTCCATTTCGGCCAATCTGGAAATCGTGAAGAATAAGACGGGAAACAGTCCGGACATTATTATCCGAACGTTGAAAATAGGTCAAAATCCGGAAATGAAAACGACTATTTTGTATGTGCAGGGTCTGATTGATAATCCAAGCGTTACGGATTTTTTAATTGAATCTATCATGAAAAACCCTCATCTATCAGAAAAAATACTTCCACAAGAAGCGTTGGATGTAATCTCTGAAGACGTGATTTCCCTCGGTGGTGTAGAAACCGTCAAGGAATGGGAAAAATTATTTTTGTCATTATTATCAGGGGATAGCATCATTTTTGTTGATGGTATAAACATAGCCTTGGTTGCCAGTACAAAAGGGGGGGAACGGCGCTCGATTCAGGAACCAAGCACGCATTTGACTGTCAGGGGATCAAGAGAAGGGTTCACGGAATCGAATGGAACGAACATCGCCATGTTACGCCGCATCATCAATACCCCGGATTTATGGATAGAGTCGATGAAAATAGGCACCGTGACAAAAACGGATGTTTCCATCATGTATATAAATGGGATTGCCAAGGAAGGGATCGTCGAAGAGGTCAAGAAGCGCTTAAACCGAATTAACATCGATAGCATTCTTGAATCAGGATATATTGAGCAATTGATAGAAGACCAGGTCATGACACCATTCCCAACCCTTAATCATACAGAACGGCCGGATATGGTCGCAGGGAACCTACTTGAAGGAAGAGTGGCTATATTCGTTAATGGAACGCCTTTTGTCTTGGTGGCACCGGCCTTATTCGTCCAGTTTTTCCAATCTGTCGAAGATTACTATAATCGCTTCGATATTGCTTCAGCCACACGCTTTTTACGGATCATCGTTTTTATAATCTCTATAATCGGGCCTGCTGTCTATGTTGCAGCCACGACCTTTCACCAGGAAATGATCCCAACGAAGTTGCTGGTCATCGTTGCGGCCCAAAGGGAAACGGTTCCTTTGCCGGCCGTCATTGAAGCGCTTCTCATGGAAATGACTTTTGAAATATTAAGGGAAGCAAGCCTACGGATGCCAAAGGCTGTCGGTTCGACCATGTCCATTGTAGGGGCATTGGTGATTGGGCAGGCTGCAGTCCAGGCTGGCATCGTATCGCCGGCAATGGTCATCATCGTTTCGATCACGGCGATTGCCAGTTTTGCTACCCCATCTTATGCAATAGCCATTTCAGCCCGTATAGTGCGTTTCGGATTTATCATTTGTGCCGGTGTTTTAGGTTTTTATGGCATGATTTTAGCCTTTATCGTCCTTATTGTCCATTTATGCAGCCTTCGTTCACTTGGAGTTCCTTATATGACACCGCTGGCCCCTCTTAATCCGGAAGGGTTAGGCGACACATTCTTCAGAAGACCGATGTGGGCGTTTAAAGAGAGGCCCAAATTAGTAACCAACCCAAATAATCTGATAAGGGAAGGCGATAATCAAAGACCACTGCCTCCTGAATCGCGTGGAATGAAAACTTCTGACCAGAAAAAAGGTGAAGGCAATGAATCGTAAACGATTAGTCCTGCTCTTGATGTTGATCTGCACTACATTCACCTCCGGCTGTTGGGATAAAAAAGAATTAAACGAAATGTCCATCGTTTCGGCAGTGGGAATCGATAAAAATAAAGAAGGGAAATTAGTGGCAACGTTTCAAATTATTAATCCAAGCAATGTTGCGGGAGCTCTTCAAGGGGGCGGCGGAACAAATCCACCCATCTCCATTTATAGGGCCAGCGGAGATAATATATTGGAAATGGATAGTGTTGCTTCAACCAAAATTTCAAGGGATATGTATTTTGCCCATGCAAACCTGATTGTCATAAGTGAGGAAATAGCAAAAGAAGAGGGCATCAACGCGATTTTTGATGCCTTTGAACGTTCCCCGGAATTTAGGGCGACTACGAGGATCGTGATTGCCCGTGGTGTAAAAGCAAGGAATATAGTCGAAACGCTGACGTCAATCGATAAAGTAACAGCTGAAAAAATCATCAGGACAATTGAATCTACGGAAAAACAACAGGGCGGAAGTGTCAATATCAATCTTCAAGAAGTGATCAAGAATCTTGTAAGTACCGGAAAAGAACCGATAATAAGTGGTTTTACCGTGAACGGTCAGAAAGGTAAAGAGGACAAAATGGAGAATACCCAGTCTTCAGATATTCAGGCAAACCCTATAGCAGCTGGTATAGGTGTTTTTAAAGAAGGGAAATTGGTTGACTGGCTGGATGGTGATAAGGCAATCGGATCCATGTGGGTATTGGATAGGATTGAAGGTACCAATCTAAACATGGATTGGAAGGATAAAAAAGACGCAATAACCTATCAGGTGATTCGCCAAAAAACCAATGTTTCGGTAAAAATGGAAAATGGTAAACCTAAGATATTTATAAATGTCCGTGCAGAAGGAGATATTCGCGAAGCGGATGTTCCCTTGAATCTAAATAGTCCGCACGTCCTGATTGATATTGAAAAGAAGTTAGCCAAGAACTTGAAGAAGGAGATGGAAGATGCAATCGTACGGGCCCAAAAAAATAAATCCGATATTTTTGGATTTGGTGAAATCATGCATGAATCCCATCCAAAAGTATGGAAGAAGTTAGAAAAGGATTGGGACGATGTTACTTTTCCTAAACTGGAGGCACAGGTGCAGGTAGAGACTTTCATTCGCCGTACAGGATTACGTAATAAGCCGTATCTTTCAAATATTAAAAAGAGTGATCAATAATGGGAAGGAAGTGGCATCTTCGTGGAAAAGGCACAAATTAGCGGCTATCAGCTGTTCGTCCTTATTTTCCTGTTTGAAATGGGCAGTGCTCTATTGGTTCCTCTTGCAGGAGATGCTAAACAGGGTGCATGGCTAGTCATTCTTATTGCGATGATAGGCGGTTGTTTATTATTTTTCGTTTATTATAGTCTTTTTCGATACTACCCTGATCAGCTGTTAACTGATTTTGTAAGAAATATATTGGGGAACTTCTTAGGAAGGATAGTAGCCTTTTTATACATTCTTTATTTCATATATCTCGCTGCAAGGGTGTTGAGGGATTTCGGGGAGACACTGCTTACTTTTGCCTATCCTCACCTTCCATTATTTTTTGCTAATGCAACATTCATTTTGGTAGTGGTATTTACGGTTCGTAAAGGGATAGAGGTAATGGCAAGGACGGGTGAAATGTTTTTTGTCTTGGAGAATTTACTTTTCCTGACATTCATTTTTCTGATAGTCGTTTCAGGCATGATCCATTTAAACAACTTAAAGCCCGTTTTCGAGATCAGTGGGGCGGAGATGATGAGAATGGCCTTTACTGAAACCATATACTTTCCATTTGGCGAAATCATTGTCTTTTTGATGATTTTTCCTTATTTGAACGAACCTCAGCTAATGAAAAAAATCGGGATCGGGAGTTTGGTTACAGGAGGTATTTTTCTCTCGTTTACAATGGCTATGAACGTAGCGGTACTTGGAGTGGATCTTACAACCCGTTCGCAATATCCTCTGCTTACACTCATTCAGTCCATTGAGATCGCTGGCTTCCTCGAACGCCTTGATGTTTATTTTTTATTGAAGCTGATGATTGGCGGGTTCATCAAGTTAAGTATATTTACCTATGCAGCGTTAACGGGTACGGCGAATGTTTTCAATGTTAAACAGCCTTCCAGACTTGCTTATCCGATCGGCTTTGTCATTTTACTGATTTCCATTGTAATCGCAAGCAACTATTCGGAACATATCCATGAAGGATTAGACGCCGTTCCGATCTATATCCACCTCCCATTTCAAGTGATCATCCCGATGCTTCTCTTGATCATTGCCTTTTTCAAGAATCGAAAAAGAAGCAAGGCCAGCACCAAAATAAGTTCCTAAAAGGGGAATAGATGAAAAATGAAAATTTTCGGTATTACGGTTTTGCTGCTGATTCCATTAGTGGCCTTTTCTTTAGGTATGGATTTTCTTTTAGGATTTGATTTGGATAATTCAATGAAACATGCCTTGAACCCTTTTTTGGTGAAAGAACCGGCTGAACTAATCCTATTTCTTGTTCTTCTTGTGTCCTTATTGTTCAGCTTCATTTATCGAAAAAAAAAGAAAGGCAACAAAGTCAAAGGGCAACAATAAAGTTGCAATTCCCGTTGCTGAACTAAGATAAACTCCATCAATCAAATCTTAATTTGAATGATGGGTTTGTCTTTTTGCTTTTTTGCAACCTCGTATACCCATTTCATAGTATGATGATTAAATGAGCTTTATTTATCAGCGGAATGTAAAATCAATTAACAAAAAAACCTCAGGAGGGAGGACGGCAATTTGGATATCAAATTGAATCAAAAAATCATAAAAGACATGTGCGGGGCCGTCTCCTTCAAAAGAGGGGAAGCTTTTCATCGTGCCAATAAAGTGACATTTCAAAGTTACCGTCCTGATGGTTGTGAAGCAGCGGTTAAAGGAATGGAAGATTTCCATGTCTCGATCGAAGTGGATTCTGTCGGTGGTTTTCAGACTACATGCAGTTGTCCTTCGCTAGCTTCCTACCAAAGGGATTGTCAGCATATTGCAGCCGTACTGCTGTCGGTTTGCGATCATCAGCGAGAGGGAACGATCCCTGATGGCCTAAATGTACCTGGTTCTGATATTTCAGCCAATAAGAAGTTGTCTGAGGGCTTGCTGACCCTATTCAATAATCAGCCTGTACGCAAAAGCGGTCAGCAGCTCCACTTTGAAAACAGGCAATTGCTTGATGCAGAGTTTACGTGTAAACCTGTAAGGATAGTTACTGGACAATATATGTTAGGAATGGAAATGAAAATCGGTTCTTTCAATTTGTTGAATGTCCGGGATTTCCTGAAACGGGTAAAAGAAGGAAAAACTGCCCAATTGACCCTTTCATTTTTATATGACCCTGAATTGCATTGTTTTCATAAGGAAACGGATGCAGTGCTTCAGGAGCTTATTACAGTGATATCGGATGAAAAGGTTTATGTTGATGCCCTTACGGACAAATTTAAATATACAATGGACGATCACTTATTACTTCTGCCTCCATCTTCCTTTCAAAGACTTGTCCCAATCCTTGGTAGGGCGCCATTGGTGAAGCTTGCATATGGAGGCCATACATTTGATGGTCTTTGTTTATCCGGCGAACCGCTTCCTTTACAGTTTGATTTTACCCAAAGCGAGGGCGAAGATTATCAGCTGAATATTAAAGGTTTGAATGAGATGATGGTGATGAATGCATACAAAATGGTCCTATTTGAAGGGAATTTGGTTCAGCTCGAAAAAGAGGATTGCAAACGCCTTTCAGAATTGAAGCAAATGCTCGAGGATTCGGGAATGAATCGAATTCCAATCCATCATGACCAACTGGAATTATTCCTGGACAAAGTGGTACCAGGTTTGAAAAGGCTCGGTGAAGTCCATATAGCAAGGTCCATCACCCAACTGTTTTTGAAGACACCGCTGGTTGCTAAGCTATACTTGGATCGAGTGAAAAACAGGCTGCTTGCGGGGCTGGAATTCCACTATGAAAATATCGTGATCAACCCATTGGAAAAACAGGAATCCAAGGCGGTCGCCATGCTTATAAGGGATTTAGATAAGGAGGCGGAGATACTAAAGCTTATGAAGGAAAGCCTGTTTGCCGAGACTGACGGCGGCTATTTCTTACATAATGAAGAGCTGGAGTATGAGTTTTTATACCACATCGTTCCAAAACTTCAAAAGCTGGTACAAATCTATGCCACGACAGCTGTCAGAAACCGGATTTCCCGTGGGAATGCTGCACCCCGCATTAGGGTCAAAATCAAAAAAGAACGGACTGATTGGCTCGAATTCAAATTTGAAATGGATGCGATCCCCGATAAACATATACGTGAGGTCTTAGCAGCGCTTGAAGAGAAAAGGAAGTACTATCGTTTAAGAAATGGATCGCTGCTTTCCCTTGAAACAAGGGAGTTCGAGGAAATCAATCGGTTTCTGAATGCACTTCCCGTACAAAATGAAGACCTGGAAAACAGTCTGAACATGCCAATCGTAAAAGGGCTGCAACTCCTTGATTCCGTTAATGACAGCCAGACATTCACATTAGAGGAATCATTCCGTCAGTTTTTGGATAACATCGGGAATCCGAGTGCCTTGGAGTTCATGGTGCCAAATAGTCTTGGGCCGATTTTGCGCGATTATCAAAAGAACGGCTACAAATGGATGAAAATACTTGCCCAATACGGATTTGGCGGGATTCTGGCTGATGATATGGGACTGGGCAAAACACTGCAAAGCATCACATTCATTTTATCTGAGCTGCCTGAAATCCGTAAGAAAAGGGTTCCTGCGCTTATTGTCTGCCCTTCATCATTAACCTACAATTGGCTGAGCGAATTCACTAAATTCGCCCCTGATATACAAGCCGTCGTCGTGGATGGCCATAAAAAGGAAAGGTCGAAGCTGTTTAAGGAAGTAATGGACGTGGATGTAGTGATCACCTCTTATCCATTGCTCCGGAAGGATATCACGTGGTTTGAAAAAGAGGACTTCCATACGGTGTTTTTCGATGAGGCACAGGCCTTTAAGAACCCAGGGACACAAACGGCACGAGCGGCCAAGAAAATAAAAGCGGCACATCGCTTCGCGTTAACTGGTACACCCATCGAGAATTCACTAGAAGAACTTTGGTCCCTTTTCCATGTGGTATTCCCTGAACTATTCATGGGGTTAAAGGAGTATAGTAACCTCTCAAGGAAACAGATTTCCCGGAGAATCCGGCCATTTTTGCTGCGGAGAATGAAAGAGGATGTGCTTTCGGAACTCCCGGAAAAAGTCGAATCGCTGGAATCGATGGAACTGCTTCCAGATCAGAAGAAACTGTACGGCGCCTATCTGGCGAAGCTGCGGCATGATACGCTGAAACACTTGGACAAGGACACCCTCAGGAAAAATCGGATCAGGATCCTCGCTGGCTTGACCCGGCTTCGGCAAATATGCTGTCACCCCGCCTTATTTGTGGACGGTTATAAAGGCAGCTCGGCAAAATATGAGCAACTGATGCAAATTGTTGAAGAATCGAAGCTTTCTGGAAGACGGGTACTGATTTTCTCGCAATTTACAAAAATGCTTCAAATCATCGGCAGGGATTTGGCTATTAAAGGACAGGTCTTTTTCTACTTGGATGGACAAACTCCATCAAAGGAACGTGTGGAAATCTGCAATCGGTTTAATGCAGGAGAACGGGATGTATTCCTCATTTCATTGAAAGCGGGCGGTACGGGTCTCAATCTGACGGGTGCCGATACAGTCATTCTATATGACCTTTGGTGGAATCCAGCAGTGGAAGAACAAGCCGCGGACCGTGCCCATCGAATGGGGCAGAAGAATGTGGTTCAGGTCATCAAACTTGTTGCCCGTGGCACAATTGAAGAAAAAATGAATGAACTGCAAGAGAAAAAGAGACACCTTATTGAAGAAATCATCGACCCTGGGGAAAAATCATCATCTGCACTTACAGAGGAGGATATCAGGGAAATCCTGATGATATAAGGAGAGGGATACGGTTACACAGACCAGTAGAGCTAAGGGGAACCATAGTTATTAATTTATGAATTGAATAGTTTAGTTATGGAGCATTTCTTCGTAATGAGGAATGCTTTTTTATTTTTTTTAAAATGAAAAGGATATTTCGGTAACAATAATAATACAATAAAAAACAACAATGTTTTATTGTAAAACGATAAAAGGTGTGTTAAATTCAAATGGACAAAAAATTAATGAGGTGCTTTTTATGAAACAAGTGTCAACGATCTTTTTAAAGATAGCTGTTATTCTTATTGGAATGCCGATTCTTGCTTTGTGCATCTTTTTGGTGCCTGGGATAGCGAAGTTTGCAGCAGAATTGTATCCGGATATGGCTTATTTGAAATATCTCGTTTTAATCGATTTGTATGCATCGGTGATACCATTTTACTTTGCTCTATATCAAGCTTTTAAACTTTTAAGCTTTATTGACAAGAACAAAGCTTTCTCGGAATTATCCGTAAGAGCTTTAAAAAAGATAAAATACTGTGCAATCACAATCAGTAGCTTGTATGTGGCAGGCATGCCGCTCTTTTATCTTATGGCGGAAATGGACGACGCCCCAGGTATCATATTAATCGGATTGGTCGTCATTTTTGCTTCAATGGTGATTGCAGTCTTTGCTGCTGTTCTTCAAAGGCTTTTACAAGAAGCCATCGATATAAAATCAGAAAATGACTTAATAGTCTGAGGTGGAAAACATGGCAATTATAATCAATATTGATGTGATGCTCGCTAAAAGGAAAATGAGTGTTACAGAACTTTCTGAGAGGGTTGGAATAACGATGGCTAACCTTTCCATATTGAAAAACGGTAAGGCAAAAGCGATTCGATTATCCACTTTAGAGTCAATTTGTAAGGCTTTGGAATGTCAGCCCGGAGATATTTTAGAATACCGAAATGATGAAGATACCCAAGGTTAAAAAGTGGAAGAAAGGGGAGTTACTCATGAATTTAACCATTAAAAAAGTGGAGGCACCAATCATGAGAGCACTGAAACAACTCGTTCGTTTTGGTTGGGAGCAAGCCCTGTCATGTTTGTTTCCTGCCGTTATTTTTGCTTCTTTGGCCATTACAAGATTCATTCCGCTTCCCTTCCTGCCACGGTATGACTGGCTGCTCATCATCTGCCTTCTGATGCAGTGGTGGATGGTGCGTTCTAGGCTTGAAACAAGAGATGAGCTAAAGGTTATCACATTGTTCCACCTTATTGGACTTGCACTTGAACTTTTCAAGGTACATATGGGCTCCTGGACTTATCCAGAGGAAGGATATTTCAAAATTTTTGGAGTGCCTCTTTATAGCGGATTCATGTACGCAAGTGTAGCGAGTTATCTTTGCCAGGCGTGGAGGAGGTTAAAGGTCGAACTGGTCAAGTGGCCACCATATTTGGTCGTTGTACCTCTTGCTGCTGCTATTTATTTAAATTTTTTCACACACCATTATTGGATTGATGTTCGTTGGTGGTTATCCGGACTTGTTATCATCGTCTTTTGGCGATCATTGGTCATATACGAGGTTGGTGGAACTCGTTATCGTATGCCAATCGCACTTTCATTTATGCTCATCGGATTTTTTATATGGATAGCTGAAAATATCGCAACATTCTTTGGAGCTTGGGAGTATCCAAACCAAACCGATGCATGGAGTCTCGTTCATCTAGGAAAGGTAAGCTCATGGCTCTTATTAGTGATTGTTAGCTTCCTTATAGTAGCGACGCTAAAACAGGTTAAGGGGAACGATTCCACTAAGATGGATGCAAGTCAATTTTTATAAAATGACTTCACGTGAAAAATTCTTCTTAATTCAAGTTAGGTAAAAAGACGGCACATAATATATATGTACCGTCTTTGATTTTCTATGCTTTTATAAAAAATTGTAGTGTATATTCCTTTTTTTCTTTTGGAATTTCTACGAAAAATCGCCTTCATTCATTCCTATGAAACAAGTTTTAATCCCACTGCTGCACCAAGGACCATGGCTATAAAAACGATCCTTCTCCAATCTTTGGATTCTCCATATAAGAGCATCCCGATTATCGCTCCTCCTGATGCGCCAATCCCTGTCCAGATAGCATAAGCTGTCCCCATCGGCAAGGTTTGCATGGCGTAAGCAAGAAATAGAAAACTTGCTCCAAATCCGATGAATAACAGTAGCAAGGATTGCCAATTCCGGTCTTTATGCAATTTATTTATCATCGCAACCCCAAACATTTCAAATAGCCCCGCTAAGATTAAAGAGACCCAAGCCATTAAGATTCATCCCCTTTCTCAGCCTTATCATCAGTCACTAGCTTCAAGCCGATCACCCCTGATAATAAGAGGAGGATCAATAGCATTTTGCTCAGCTTGAAGGATTCTCCAAAGAAAATGATTTCGGAAAAAACGGTCCCCGCGGTCCCCATACCGACAAAAACGGCATATACCGTTCCGACAGGAAGCTTCCTTCCAGCCATAATCATCAAATAAAAACTGATGATGATCGAAATGACCGTTCCAGACCAAGTCCAAAAGTCATCTGCATGTTTTAAGCCAATCACCCAAAATACTTCAAAAAAAGCTGCAATGAATACTTTAATCCAGTTTGTGCCCATGAAATATCGCACCTCCGATTTTATTCTTTACCAAAAAAACAAAAAAGCCCAAGAGATAACCGTTAAACGGTTTCTCCCAGGCTTTTATCCTTCCGTGACACAGCATGCTGTGAGTTTTCTCTCGGACCAGACCAGCAATAGAACGCACTGCGGAACCCTAGAAAACCTTTGACATATACAATTACCTTTCATTATACATACTTTTTGAACTTACTCAAGGTAAAAGTTTAATGAAAAAAATGAATGGTGAACTTTTTTGCCACTCTAAAAATCATCAATTTATCATGACCTGTCAATGGTAAAAAAGAGCGTAACAGTTTCTTTTTTTCTTGCTATTTAAGCACTCACGGTCCGTTTCCGTGATGAACCTTCTTTTTTATGTGACACATAGCTATGAAGGATCATTCCTATGATAACGATAAAGATGCCGAACCACGATAACGGAGAAGGAATCGGTAACGATAGGAATAGTAATTCGCCAGCTAAGGCAAAAAGCACCTCCATTGATTGAGTAGCTTCAACTGAAGCCAACTTCTGCATATTTCCGCTTACCAAATCAGTCGCTTTGAAAAAAAGGACCGTGGCAATGACACCAGAAAATAGTGCTACCAAAAGGGATTGGAAACTCTGCATCTTCGTCGGGGCCCCTACTGTAAAGAAACCGTACAATGAAAGCAGAAACCAGAAAGGCAGACTCGCCAACGTCATTCCTAATACACGTTGATAAGCATCCAAACGTCCTTCGGATACTTCCATCATTTTTCGATTTCCCAAAGGGTATGCAAACGAGGCGATAACGATGGGGATGACCCCCAACCAGAGATTGGCCATTGAAATGTGCTTGGTGTGTTCGAGTTGCATCAGGATGATCCCAAGCAGAATGATCATGGACATGAGGAGGCCTTTCACAGAAACCTTACCTCTTTGCCTTTCGAGCCCATCCTTCGTTTGGACATTTTCAAAAAACAGCGGCGCAAGTAATGCACCCGAAATGATCGTGATTTGCCAAGTGCCGGCGATTAGCCAGCCAGGTGAGTAGGCGGATGCAAAGCATAAAGGAGCATAGAACAACCCAAATCCTACAAAACTCCAAAGCAGCCAAGGTCCCGGCCGTTCTCTCATCACCCGTAAAAGGGGGCGCAGGTTTTTTCTGCTTAATACGATACATAGCAAAAAAGGCACCATAAAGATATATCGAAGTGAAGCACTCCATATCCAACTTCCACCAGACAACTCCATGGATTGATTTAAAACAAACGTGAATGCAAAAAAGAAAGCAGAACAAATACCTAATATAATCGGACGCAATTGACTCACCTCAATCTGTTTTATGAGCCAGTAATTAGCCAAGACTCTTTAAGTGTGGCAATCGTTTCGGCTTTCTTCTTATTATAAAAGACTTTAAAACATTCTTATCAGAAGTATCACGTTCCACTGCATCAAAGGCAGAAGAAAAAATTTTCGAAATTTTAAAATCCATCCATTTAAATTGTCCTTCAAATGCAAAAGAAAATCAACAGGATTCTTTAAGACTAGTGATATTCCTTCTCCATCATTCGACATGGAATGAAAGGAGTTGTTGTTAAAAATAAAATGGGAACGTTGGCAGTGTAACTGTAAAATTAGTAATATATACCATCATAATAACAGGGAATGGCGGTATGACGGGCTTTATGAAGGGTTTACTAAAATTGAATGTAAAAATGTTATTAAGGCAGATAATATACGAAGATACGAGAATTGACGAATATGGTAGGGAGTGGTATCTTAATAGAAGTGCAAATAATGTCGAATGGTGACGAAATATATAGAATCCCCATTTGAAAGAAAATTAGTGAGGTAAATTATATGAAATCTACAGGTATTGTACGTAAAGTTGACGAATTAGGACGGGTAGTCATTCCAATTGAATTACGCCGTACATTAGGAATTAATGAGAAAGACGCTTTGGAGATCTACGTAGAACAAGAGCGCATAATCCTTCAAAAATATAAACCAAACATGACTTGTCAAGTAACAGGTGACGTTTCCGATGACAATATGAAACTTGCTGACGGTAAATTAATACTTAGCGCTGAAGGTGCTGAACTTCTTATTAAAGAAATTCAAGCCAGCCTGGAAACCGCTAAATAATTAGTTTTCTAGATAAATAGCATTAAAGTGTAGGGAAAAGAAAATTTTCCCTACACTTTTTTATATTAAATGGTGAAATGATAAAAATAATTCGATTCACGAACGAAACCAATTTTCTCGTAAAGCTTTTGTGCATTTACATTATCCTTACCTGTCTCAAGTAAAACCCCCTTGGCACCTGTTTCCCGTGCGTAAGTGATGGCCGCCTTCAATAACTCCTCGCCAAATCCTTTTTTGCGGGCGGACTCTTTCACGTATAAATCGTTCAATACCCATGACCGCACCATACTTACAGATGAAAAGGAAGGGTATAATTGAACAAAACCAATAGGATTCCCTTCTTCAAACGCCATAAAAACCACAGACTCTCCATTCGTCAGTCTTTCTCTTAAAAACTCCCTTGCACGATCAGGATCGGATGTTTGCTCATAAAACACCCTGTATAAATCAAAAAGTTCTGTCAGAGTTTCAAGCTCAAGTATTGTCGCTTTCTGAATGCTCATTTGGAAACCCCCATTGCTAGAATACTCTTAATTTACCATTTTTTTATGCTTTATGATATAAATCCCACTAAAAAATGAATAGTTCCCAGCTCAATATTCAGGAACCAAAAAGGCACCATCCTGAATTTTTTCATAACTAAGAGGGCTTTTAAACACAAGATGAGCAGCAAACTCATGAGATAAGAACGTTTACTCATGAATTTAGTGGATTTACTCGTGAAATTAGGCCATTTACTCGTGAAATTGGATCAAATACTCGTGAATTTGATCTTTACTCGCCTGAATGAGCAGCAGACTCATGAGATAAGAGCGTTTACTCGTGAAATTGGATCAAATACTCGTGAATTGATCTTTACTCGCCTGAATGAGCAGCAAACTCATGAGATAAGAGCGTTTACTCGTGAAATAAGTGGATTTACTCGTGAAATTGGGTCATTTACTCGTGAAATTGGATCAAATACTCGTGAATTGATCTTTACTCGCCTGAATGAGCAGCAAACTCATGAGAAAAGAGCGTTTACTCGTGAATTTAGTGGATTTACTCGTGAAATTGGATCAAATACTCGTGAATTGATCTTTACTCACATGAATGAGCAGCAAACTCATGAGATAAGAGCGTTTACAAGTGAATTTATTTGTGTATCAAGTCCTAATATATTACCAGATACGTTAACGTCAAGATCGAGCTTTTATTTTTCATCCTTGAAAACAGTTTTTACTTAATGATGTGGATGGAAGCATAGATGTCTTGATTATTCAATCCAGCGTATAGCGGATTAATTAGAAAAGCGATCAAGATCAATATAGGGGTTGCATTAGCTAAGGGTTGCAAGTATAAAGGACTTGTCAGCATTGATAAAGAATTATATATAGGTGCATTGAACATAAAGGGGGAGAATGAGATGGATTTGAGATACCCGATTGGAAGGTTTCAGTTTGATGGGGAAATTACTAGTGGTGTGGCCGAGGGCTGGATCACGGAGATTGAGGCTTTGCCTGGAATGCTGCGGGAGGCAGTAGGCAGCATGGATGATGAACAGCTTGATACGGCTTATCGTCCTGGAGGATGGACGGTCCGCCAAGTCGTGCATCATGTTGCTGATAGTCATATGAATGCCTATATTCGCTTTAAATTGGCCCTTACGGAAAATAGCCCGGTCATTAAACCGTATGAGGAGGGGCGATGGGCAGAGCTGCCTGATTATGATTTGCCGATTGATATTTCTTTATCACTAATCGAAGCGGTACACACCCGCTTAGGCAAACTTTTATCACGCCTTCATGCAGACGATCTGAACCGGGCATTCATCCATCCTGATTCGGGAGAGGTAACGGTCGGTGAAAATATTGGCATTTATGCATGGCATGGCCGCCATCATCTTGCTCACATTACTTCTTTATCAAAGCGTCCGGGGATGGTGAATATAACTGTATCTCCTGAAAGTGAGTGAAAACTGTGAGTGCTGATGTGAGAGTAGAAAGTTTAACATCAATTGGAGCCTGTCTTAATGAGCTTTCGGACCTTTTGATGCAGGTGGTGGAAGATGGCTTGTCCATTGGTTTTTCCCTCCCATGAAACGGTCTTTAGTTCATTCCTATTGGGAGAGTGCCATAAATCCTGATGTAATTCTATTTGTCGCTAAATGGGTGAGACAGCCGGAAGTGTACAGATACATTTATGCTCAAAGCGGAACGGGGGCCATCGGGCGGAAATGGCAAAATTAATGACGTATACTGAGTATAGACGAGGCCGTTCAATCATGCAGCAGGCTGAGGAGTGGCAAGGAGGGACGGACATTGATGCAAGGGAAGTTTCCTGTATCTCAAAAGGAGAATTCCATCCTACCATTTTTTATCATAAAAATCAGATCTAGTAGGCCGGAACATTTGGACGAATTGAATGGGGAGGAATGTATATGCAAGCTGTAATCGAAAAAGAAAGAAATGGGATCATCGCAAGATTCGATCGCCAGCTCAATCATTCGGTGGAAAAGGTATGGGGTGCTTTAACTGAGAATGATCAGGTGGAAAAGTGGATGTCCAACCTGGAAATGAAGGACCTTCGAAAAGACGGGACCATAAAATTCAATATGAATGATGGGTCAGGGGACTCCTTTGATATGAAGATAAGGGATTTTCAGGAATCTGCCGTTTTAGATTTTGAATGGGGTGACGGCTGGGTTCGTTTCGAGGTATCCCCTGAAAAGGATGGATGCTCATTAGTATTGAAAGAATCCATCCGGCCAGTTAATGATCATACATCAAAAGATTTGGCAGGCTGGCATGTTTGCCTAGATATGTTAAGAGATTTACTGGATGGTCAATATAAGGATTTTCCAATGGATGAATGGGAAAAATGGCATAAGGAATATACGATCGCCGTCAAACGTATTGATGGATGAATGGCATGCAGGCTGATACATAAGGATTATAATAGGCGCAATAGGTCAGCCATTCACCAAGGCGAATAAAAGGTAAGGGAAGGCACTTGCTTTTATGGAAATGATCAGCATCAATCAGCAGACCGGGATATCATCAGTCGGTCTGCTTTTATATTAAAATAATGCATTAGATGTTCGTATCATTTTCACTGGTACGCATTTCCTGTTTAATTTCATTCATTCTGTTTTTTTTTCCACGATCCATTGAAAGCATCTATCTACAAAAAGAAACGGTCGTTAAAGTGATAGAGGAAATAACCGCCGTATCTCAGCAAACGACGGCTTCATCAGAAGAAATTGCATCATCGATGGAAGAACAAGCCGCTTCATCCAATGAACTGGCGCAATATACGCAGCAGCTTACACAGCTAATAAATGATTTGGAGCATACGCTGGGGGAATTCCAGATAAAGAATGAGAAGACCGGAAACATAAGCTTTGCAAAAAGGGAGGCCACTAAAGTGGTTTTCCCTTTTTTGTGGGGTACGATGGACCGCCATACTATCATTCTGTAGGCACCTAACCATGATTCTTGGAAAGGGGCATCTCTCTTTAGTGGACAAAATGACTAGAAGTACAAAGGTACAATTTGGAGGGACTGGTTATATATCCATGCTTTTTTTACAAAGGTGAATAGTATATAGGAATCGGACAAGTAGGATCCAATGGCTCAAGGCCCAAAAAGGGGAGAACTACATGCATTTTGAAATTGGAATGACTATTTTTGTGTTCGCCATGACAATGATAGTTATATTATGGAGGCCGGGAGGAATAAATGAAGCATGGCCAGCTTCAATCGGTGCTGTGATTATTTTACTGACTGGCATAGTATCCCATGGCGATATTTTGGATATTATCAATAAAATCGGGGGCGCATCGATCACCATCATGGCAACGATTGTCATGGCTGTTATATTGGAAAGTTTTGGATTTTTTCATTGGGCGGCTGCAAGACTTGCCAGCCTTGCAAGAGGATCGGGGTATCGCCTGTATTGGTACATTCAATTATTGTGTTTTTTAATGACCCTGTTATTCAATAATGACGGCAGCATCATGATTACGACCCCCATCTTGATTTTGCTTCTGAAAAATCTTAGATTAAAACCACATGAGGCCATCCCGTATCTTTTGAGTGGGGCATTGATTGCAACAGCTTCAAGTGCGCCTATTGGCGTGAGTAATATTGTTAATTTAATCGCATTGCAAATCGTGCATATGACGCTTTATATGCATACTGCCATGATGTTTGTACCTGCAACTCTGGGGTTGGTCTTTATGTCATGGTTGATGTTCGTAGTGGTCAAGAAAAAATTGCCTAAGAAATTACCGGATATTTCTTATGACATTGAGGAAAGTTTCTTTACTAAGAATTTCCATCCTTTAAAGGGGAAAATGACAGTTGAAACAAAAAGGCAACGCACAAAGTTCATGTTGAAAGTATTGCTCTATGTGTTCGTGGTGCGCTGTTTACTCTTTGTAGCTTCTTATTTTTCCATTCCAATTGAGTGGGTTGCTGTACTTGGTTCTTTATCTTTACTGGTATGGAGATGGTATCATTTACGGACAAATCCTGTCGATATCTTAAAAAAGACCCCATGGCACATCCTGATATTCGCATTCTCCATGTATGTCATCATTTATGGTCTCCACAATGTAGGACTTACAACCATACTTGTAGAGATATGCGAACCGATTGTTAACCAAGGGTTAATGAGTGCGAGCCTTGTCATGGGAGGATTGGTTTCGATCCTATCGAACATCTTCAACAATCATCCGGCATTAATGATAGGCACCATTACCTTAACGGAAATGGGACTTGATCCAATCACCTTAAAAACTATCTATCTAGCTAATATAATCGGTAGTGACATGGGATCATTGTTATTGCCCATCGGTACTCTTGCCTCGCTTATCTGGATGCATATCCTGAAACAGAACAAAATGAAAATAAAGTGGAAAGATTATTTAAGCGTATCCCTGATAGTCATACCCATAACAACAGTGGTGACACTGCTATTATTATATTATTGGGTGCAAATGATTTTTAGCTGAATAAACCTCTAGGAGGAGATAGTAATGAGTGATGCTGTTGCATTACTGGGTAAACAGATTGATGTTCAACTCTCAGGAAAAGAAACCTTCAAAGGAATTCTGACTGATCTGAGCACGGATATTCTAGTGTTGTTCAATGGACAGCGGTATTTGTATTTTCCAATGCTGCATGTCCATAGATTCAATCTGAGTACAGAGATTGATAGCGAGATTAAATATCCTATTGAGTCCCCCATGATGGAAGAGATGGCGTCCATTTCCTATCGTAAAACATTAATGAATGCAAAAGGGGTTTTTTCAGAAATCCATGTTGCGGGACATATTCCTTTACACGGTTATATCACAAATGTTTTCAATGATTACTTTGGGTTCTACTCGCCTGTATATAAAATGATGTATGTATCGCTGCACCACCTTAAATGGCTTACTCCGTATTATCAACATGCCACACCATACACCCTCAATAAAGAGAGTTTCCCCATCAACCCGACAGGTGTGCCAATGCTTCGTTCTTTGGAGGACCAATTAAAGAAAAATGCAGGAAAGCTTGTAGTATTTGATGGGGGAGAGGACCCTATGAAAATCGGTGTCCTTAAAAAGGCTGAAAACAACTTGGTTGAGTTAACGACAGCTAGTGGGGATGATGTGTTTTTGAAGCTTTCACATATTAAAACCGTGTATATGCCTTAGATTAATAGAAATGAGGGGAAAGCCAATCATGCTTGCCCCTCATTTTCATCTTCTGCTAGATGATGGGGGATACCAACGGATTCGGGTTCCTGATTAAAAATCCATCGTCTTCGTAATCAATTTCCGTTTGATCTGTAAAATGGGAATCCGAGGGGTCAATCAAAATTTTAATATCGTGTAAAACAAGTATTTCCTCTTGCTCCTTTTTCGAGCTTGCCAAGCTTAAAGAGTAATTCATCTGGTTACAGCAAGTTCTGTTTATACCAAACCTCAAATACGTTTCCTCTCCAAAGCTATGTTGTCTATCTTTAATTGCCTGCCGGGCTTTCTCTGTCAGTTTTATCAAGATGTTCACTCCAATGTCGTTAGGCTGTTCATAAATAGGGCGAGCAGTATATGTACCACTTTATCAACGTTCGATCTTCACGGTTAAAGGAGCACTGGCGTACAAATAAATAAATTTCGCTGTTCCATAATCCTTTGGATTGCTCCATTTCCACTATGCACTTTCCTTATTCTTAAATCCCTCCCTTTTAAGAACGGTTATTTTGAAAGCGGTTCCAACGCGACTTCAGTATGGGTATAATGATTCATCTCAGATCGCATCATTGATAGCGACCATTAAAAGATAGGCTAAAAGTTTTATGTTGTTCACCGATAATACTATTGCGATGAGTATAAAGGTATATTCATATTGGTTAAAAGTAGGTCTAAAGATTCGAAAATGTTGCACTGTTTTTGGAAAATAGTGAATTTTAAAATATTTAAGCGGATAAAGGAAGGGTTAAAATGTTTAAAGGAAAATTAAGCTATATGGTAATTTTATTGGTATTCATGGTTAGTTTCACTTTTTTACCTGGTTTAAAGGTCGAGGCGGCAGATCATGTGCATACTGTAATTTCTAATGAAACGGTGGAATCGATTGCCAAGACTTATGATATATCGAAGGAGCAATTAATGAAAACGAATGGTTTACCGGATGATCAGTTATATGTGGGCCAAAAGTTGACGATCATTCAAACTGCTTATACTCCTTCCATTTATCAATGGTCGGAGAGAGGAAAACAAATTGCGAACTATGCGAAAACCTTTGTAGGGTTTAAAAAGACAGCAGGAGAAGAGACGCCTGAAAAAGGGTTTGATTCCAGCGGACTGATTCATTGGGTGCTTTCCCGGCAAAGTGTGCCGATCGACCGTTTGACAGTAGATGGCTTTTATAAGCAAGGGATGGATACCACCACTCCGAAAACTGGAGATATTATATTCTTCCTGGAAAAAGACAGCTTAAAGGTTGTGACTGCAGGTATTTATCTCGGCGAAAACCAATTTGTCAATTCTGGATATGGTGCAGAAACGGTTCAGGTTAGATCCACTACAGAAGATTACTTTGCAAAATACCAAGTGGCGTACAAAACATACTCGCCTAAAGGAGAGCATATCGTCCAAAGGGGTGAAACGCTTAAAAGCATATCGAAACATTACAGCATTTCCATGAGTACGATTAAAGATCGTAACGCTTTACCGACTGATGAGTTGATGCAAGGACAGTATCTACAAATATACAGCAACCCGTTGTATCCGTTTTATGTAAACCAAGAAGCTGCATATGATAAAGCATATGATGTCATCAAGTATGCATACACTTTACGCGGATTCACCTATGTTTTTGGGGGAGAAGATCCGATGACCGGAATGGATTGCAGCGGCTTCATTTATTGGGTCATGAAGGAGCAGGGCCTTTCAGTACAACGGGGTTCCTCAGCGGATTACTTCTCATTGGTACCCAAAATCGAAAATCCAAAAGCAGGGGATTTAGTATTTTTCAGCAACACAGGAACAAGGGTGGGTGTGACCCATGCAGGTATTTATCTAGGGGATGGCCGTTTTCTCAATGCAACGGAAAACGCAGGAGTTCATATCTCCAACCTTTCGTCAAGTTATTTTGCCGAGAGTTTTGAAAGCTTCGGTCAAGCTGAAAGCCTCATGGACTAAGAAGAATAGGAAGTCTGCTTGAGTGTTTCTGGTAGCCTCTTAAAAAAAGACGATAGGGAAGATCATTCAAACTGTTTATATTCCAGAGTCGCTTTTTCAAGGGCACGAACGAACCGATTAAAAAGATCCAACGGATTTACCCTGTTTTTACTAGTAAAGTCATTACCTTTGAATAAGCTTTTTCTAAGCTTCGTGGAAAGCTCCAATTGCACGCCTGCACCCGCTTTGGATGTGTTGGTAATGTTGTTTCCATTCATGCCTGAAAGGTGCTGCGGTGCGTCTTCAGTTTGAAATCCAGCTTCATTGAGTGAATGTTGAATCAA
This sequence comes from Peribacillus sp. YIM B13482, assembly GCF_042787975.1. NCBI lineage: Bacteria > Bacillati > Bacillota > Bacilli > Caryophanales > Bacillaceae > Peribacillus > Peribacillus sp. YIM B13482. The sequence continues at coordinate 16,433 of NZ_JBHZPF010000014.1, read as the reverse complement.
GTTCTTATAGGGTTCATTCCGTCCTCCAATGTACACCAGCGCGTTATGAACGTCGTAGTGGCCATGGATGGAAAGGATGGTCTGTGCGTTCGCTGCCATTGAAACGCCGATCGGTTCATTGAATAAGTTGGATGTTATATGAAGAACCTGGTTCCCTCTTGGTTTAAGACCTTCGAATAGATATGTGCTTGCACAAAGCCTTTCTCCAAGGGCGGCAGCAATCTCGCTAGTGCCTGGTTCGATATTCCCGCCATGTATGGCTAAGACTGCAATATCAGGTATCCTATGATGAACGATGATGCGGTAATCGAGGTATTCGTGTTCATTTTGCTGCAGTTCAGCAAAATCAGTATAGCTTTTCATGGTTATCCTCCCGTATCTGTAGCCTATTTATATTCTATACCCGTTGAAAGCAAAAATAAAAAAAAAGCGGGGATGCCCCAGCTTTTTTTATTTTTCGATAGTCGTATATTGTTCTATTTTCTTTTGCTCATCGGGTGTTAAAGTTTCCGTGCGTTTGAACATATTACTGGTCACAAGCAGGGCTGCTATAAGAACTACAGGTATAACCCAGCTTGCTATTTTTTTTACGATATTCATATTCTAAGTCCCCTTATGCATTACTAAAATTCATATGGTATTTGAAAGGAGAAGCTGGATAAGCATTTTTATTGCCGCGCTTTCCAGCTTCCATGTCTTCTTTTATCTCCAGCTCCGGATAGTCGTCCGTCTTTCTCGTTTTTAACGAGTACTTGAACCCCGCCATAATACATGGGTGAAATCTTCTGAATGACTTCGTATCCTGAATTTTCCAAGTCGGATATTATTTCATTCGAAAGCCTGGATTCCGTATAAATTTTCTTTCCATCAAAGACGAACCGATTACGGTCGATGATATCCTGAAATGAGCCTTCATTCTCTGTATATGAATAAAGGACCTGCATCAATACTTGAGGAATCCTATCACCGCCGGGTGAGCCGATCCCAATCGATTCCTTCCCTGGTTTCTTGAGAATGGTTGGTGCGGTGAAAGTTCTTGACCGTTTATATGCCTCTTGAGAATTCAGGCCGGACCGGAAATTTTTCAATTGATCGTTAAGGAAAAAGCCATTCGTATAGTCACCAGATCCGAAAAAGTTACTGAGTGTATTTGTTGTGGAAACGACAGTGCCATATTTGTCCATGATCACAAAATGTGTCGTGCTTTCATGTTCTTCGGAACCAAGCGCTTCCTCATTTTTCCAACTTCCACTATTGATCTTATTTTTAAGATTATTCAAGTGAATGGGTGAGAGCAATTGTTCAGCCTTAGAGTGACTTATTCCATCACCAGTATGTGCTGATCGATCTTGATAAGCAGTATTTGTGATGCCACCCAGGATTTTCATATAATCTGATTTGCTTGAAGACTCGCCCAGGTTGGTTTCCTCGGCGAGCTTTAACATTTCAAGAACTGTAATCCCTGAAAAGGGAGGAGGGGCTGTAAAAACGTCATAACCGGCAAATGTTCCTTGGACCGGGGTACGTTCTTTCACCTCATAGCGCTTTAAATCCATCAAGTCGATGTCTGTTTTTCTTTTAATATCCCGTGCAATTTTCCCTTTATAAAAACCATCAGGACCTTCCTGTTGAATCTTCTTCAATGTTTCAGCAAGTCTTTTTTGGATGAGGGTTTTGCCTGGTTCAATGGCATCACCATCAGGATAAAAAAGTGAAGTGTTATCGGAATAGACCCTTGGCTGAGCTGCTTCTAAGCGTGATGATAACGTTGCGTCCACTTTAAAACCTCCTTCAGCCAAATCTATCGCCGGCTGAAGAAGATCTGCCATTGGTACGCTCCCATACTTATCGCTTATAACCTGCATGCCGGCCACTAAGCCAGGAATCCCCGCATTGTGTCTTGAACTTGGGTCTTCCGGAGAAGATTCACGATAATCGATAAAATTGGGGTCTCCGGATCCAGGGGTAATCAGCATACCGCCGCCGCCACCCACGCCAGATCCAAAAGGTTCGACTACACCTAATACATAGGATACCGCAATTGCGGCATCCGCCGCTGTTCCGCCGTTATCCAATATATCCATCCCGACATCTATTGCGATTGGGTTTGAAGAACTGACCCCATATGATTGTTCCGTTTTACTCTTTATCGGATCATTCGTGTCAGAAATAGGGGGTGTCTTCGAACATCCAGCTAAATATATGAGCATGCAAAGGGAAATGAATACTTTTCCCGTCATACGATTAATCATCGATTATTCCCCCTGTTCGTTGAGCTTCCAAGTTGTTTCACTTTTCACATAGTATCCAATCGTTCCTTACTGAATGGGTTGTATGTTCTGTGGTGTAGCTTTTACTTCTTGTTTCTCTTGTGCAGCTTTCTTTTCTTTTGCTGCTTTTTCTTCTTGTACAGCTTTCTTTTCTTTCGCTGCTTTTTCTTCTTGCTCACGTTGAACTTTATGGTCGATTACTTTCTTGTGATCCAATGTAATCTCGATGTTATCCTCTTTTTTCGACCATTGGGCTTTTTCACTCGTTTCCTTCGTCAACTGACGGTAAACACGTGATTTGTCGATTGAAGAGGTAGCTGGCCTTGGTGTTGCTTCTTCAATTTGCAGTGGAACGACATCGACCGTAGCTTTTCCGTCTTCCGCTAAATGGTATTGAACCATTGCTGAATCCTTTGTGCGTGTCCAGCCTTGATCGAATATGAAGTTTCCTAAGCTATAGAAAATGATTCCATCTTTATAAACATCAAACGATTGAAGCACATGGGGGTGATGACCGATGATGATATCAGCTCCCGCATCGATTATTGCTTTAGCCAATTCTTTTTGGCGATCGGTTGTAGATGTTGAATACTCTATTCCCCAGTGAACATTCACCACAACCAAGTCTGCGTTGCCTTGCTTGGCATCTTTTGCTTTTCCAATCATTTCAAATAATAAATCAGGGTTGGTGTTCAATATCCCGGCTTTATTATTTTTTGGAACGGCATCCTTACCGTAAACATCTGTAAAGCCAAGTGTTGCGACACGGACGCCATTAACATCCGCATAGTTGATGCTATTTTTAGCTTCGGTGGTGTTCGATCCAACACCGACATAGTTCATATCCGCAGTTTTGAATTCATCAATCGTGTCAAGCAGTCCTCGTTCTTCGAAGTCCATCATATGGTTATTGGCCAAATTCATCACAGAGAAGCCAGCATCTTTAACGGCTTTCACACCACTATTGTTGGAGTTTAACCTGATGGCCGTGTCTGCTTCCTTGTAGTTGGATGCCTCTTCTTTTAAAACAGGATGTTCATAATTCCCACTGACATAGTCTGAATCGGCAAAATAGGGTTTCATATAACGGAAGAGGTAATCATACCCGTGCTTATCCGTCACTTCTTGAACATAACGTCCCATCATCACATCACCGACCATTGTCATCGTCAATGGTTGATCAGTTTTTGAAGCAGGTGTTTTCACTTCTTCAGCCCGTCCCATCCAAGTGGTAATGACTAAAGCGATTAGTAATATAGGTAGTATAATTCCAGTGTATTTAAGATTCTGTTTCTTCGTACGTTTAATAAAGATAAGTGTTTTTTCTTTTGCATTTAAAGTCCGTTTCATTTTTTGCACCTCAGAATAGGTAGTACACGTTCATTAAACCGAAAGTTAAGCCGGATAATAAAAGCGTGCTGCCAAGTGTCAATGGCATTCCTTGTCTTTGAATGGTATTCGCTATCAATCCGGGTACGATTATACCGATTCCCCGAAACTCGAATATTTCAAATGGCATGACGGGGTAGACCATGTCCAATAGGAGTTTCAGGCAAATCCCGGTCACCATCATGGCTGCGAATTTTCTTCTTCCATATAAAATCACCCATCTTGAAAGGCCGTGAGTGACGATTAAATAAGTTACTACACTAATGACCAAGATGACCAGCATGATTTCCCATTGATCAAATACTAATGCCAAATAACCTGGCACAATAAGTCCTGCGGGTACGACACCCGTTTTTTCTGAAAATATAAGGCTAAGCGTTACTCCCAGTACTAGTGCTACATATAAATCCGATCCAAACATTAAGGTTCCTCCTACTTAACTTGCTTTCTGCTTTGTTTTAGATTTCATGAATGCTTCAATTAATGGTTCCGCTGCGCCGTGAATATTCCCGACACCGTAGACGATGCGATTTTTCATCAATGGGCGGAGACGGGCCACGATTTCTTCAGTTGACCAGTTTTCCAAATCCCAATATTCTTTTGTATCCAAATTACCTTGCTCGAATACCTTTGTTATTGGTGATGTAGTTTCACCAATGGCAATGACGATTTCAGATTTAATGTAAGGCAATACATCTCTTGCAAACTGCTCTGTACGGTCCACACGGTCAGCACGGCAGTTCATGATGACGATAGGAGGTTCTGTGCTGTATCCGAACGTTTTGACACGATCCCAGATGTTCAGCGTCGATGCCGCGTCGTTTGCAGCAAAGCCATTGACAAAGAAAGTTGGCTTGACTGGATCTCCAAATCTAGTGATCCGCATGGCCCCTGGATCTGGATGCGCATTTAACATACCGCGAAAAGCTGTTTTTTCATCAATGCCTAAAGCTTCTGCAACAGCCAAAGCCAGTGATGCGTTATCCGGAAATACCATATAATCGAATTCGCGCAAGAAGTCTTCAGAGATTCTTGAATTATCTGCAACGATCACTTTTGAGTTGCGTTCTTTGGCAATTTTCTTGAAGAAGTCCAAATATTCACTTTCAATGGTAATCAAGTGACCATTATAAGGGATTGTAGCTGTAAAGGCTTCTGCAACCTCATCCATTGTCGGTCCCATGACATCCATATGGTCTTCTAATACATTCACGATGACCCCAATGTTTGCTTGGATCATTTTATTTTGGAAGATTAATTGATAGTCAGGCTGTACGGCCATACATTCACAAACAAGTGCTTCCGTTCCTAAATCTGCTACTTCTTTAACTACACGCCGTTGTTCTCCAATGTTCGGTCCCTCTGGGCGGCGTTTAATCGGTTTTTCTTTGTCGGTAAACCAGTAGATCATTCTAGCTGATGTTCCGGTTGTTTTACCTACTGTTTTGTACTTAGCTTCCTGGATCACACCTGTTATTAGACGTGTTACAGTCGATTTGCCTCGAATACCGTTTACATTCACACGTACCGGAATGGAATCGAGACGCTTCTGATGGCGTCTTTGTTCGAAGATGCCATAGCCAAGTAAAAAGATCGCACAAATAAATATTGGTGCCATTTTTTAACCTCTCTTTTTTTAAATATTTGATTTACTGAATACACACTACATGATTTTAAACTTAATAGGCAAGAGCCAATTATTCTATCGTAATATAACTGTAGTCAGCTTTTTGCAAAAAATGTATATAGGAGTGTAATAGTATCTAATGGAATAAAATGTTTTATGAGTCCAAAGATATGGCTGAAAGTCGAGTAAAACCTTGATTTATTTACACTAAAATATGGAAAGTTTAATATATGGCCATTATGAATACAATTAAAATAGTTTTATAGGCATTTGAACCCGATTCTTAATGGCTGTATTTGTATAATAAATTGTTATTAAAAGTGAGGTTTATTACAATTTATTGATTGTTTATACCCATTAATTTGACCTAAACGTTACAATATTTACGTATTTGTCATTCAATGTAAGATAGTGCATCTATAGACACATGTAGTCGGACTTTTTTGAATATGGCCAAAGATGAGTAAAAGAACACATCTCTTTTTTTGTAAGTTTTGGGTTTTTTTCTAGAAAAATACCCGTGGGCCTATATTGTGACTTTTACCTAAAACATGAAATAAACTAAGGTTAATCCAATTTATTTAAAAAATACCTAGTTACTTCTATTAATATAGTGTTAATAGAAAAAAGAAAAATAAAAAAAGCTCAGAAGTATATCTGAGCTTTCGGCTTTTATATTTTAAAAGAATGATATGGGTAATGAATCTCCGTTTATCATGGAGAATGTGACGTTTGTAGGGTATAAACTACAACATAAGTAGCTTATTTTTTGAAGGAATCAGGTTAACTGGATTTTTTTCTGTCAGAAATTTCAATGTTGGGGCCTTTTTTACCGCCTTCAATCACATAAAGTCTAGGAGCTAATCTCCTCCTACCTTGATTTTCAGAATTCATCTTCATATAATTTTCGTATTCTTTGCGAAAGAATTTGTTGTTTTTCCGATCTAGTGCTTTTCTTTCGTTAAAATCTGCTATGAATTTGAAAAAACGTTTCATATGAATTCCTCCTTTTGGGGTTAAAAGGTCTTGGTTTAATAGTAACACATTATTGGTGAAATTTAACCTTTTTTTACAATTTTGGAGTGAAATTTATGCTTTTTGTGTGAAAAAAGTTGTGAATTGTTTGGTTTGCAAGAAAGCGTGCAATGAGCCTTACTGAGTATAAGGGCCCGTGCATTGGGTTGAAATGAAATGCTGGATCAAGTGAGTTCTTGTACTGGTGATTTCCAGTAAGTGTGGGTATTGGAAGTGAGAAGTATTTCAGTAAGAATATTCCTAATAAATTCATTATACACTAAATATTCTGAAAACAAAAGAAAATATTCACTTCCAACCCTTTTGATAGATTTTTCTTTTCATGATGATTAACTTTTCATGATTATTAATGCGTATAGTCTTTTATACCCCAAATACACGAAAACGAAACAATCACCATGAAGGGGAGAAAAAGAAAATTTCCCGCGTTCAAGTGACGGGAAATTTTCTAGTATCATAATTGGAATTTCTTGACCTGTTCGGTTAGCAGTTCAGCGGAAGATGCGAGTTCACATGCATGATTCGTGACTTCATCCATCGAAGAGCTGGATTGTTGAGCGGAGGCAGAAACTTGTTCGATTCCTGCCGCGGACTCTGCAGTAACGGCTGCGATATCTTCGATGGCCTGATTGATTTCTTTACTATTTTTGGAGATATAGTTCAATTCAGCTGTAATATGCTGTATTTTCATTCCCATATTCCCGACAGAGTGATTGATTGTTTCAAAGGTTTGGCCGGTGAGCGTAATCTGTTTCGTGCCTTCATCCACCTGTGTATAACCATCTTCCAGGGAGTGGACGACCGTTTTTGAATCTGTTTGAATAGCGGTGACAATATCGGTGATATCCCCAACGGATTGTGTGACCCCTTCAGCGAGTTTCCGCACTTTAGCTGCGACGACGGCGAAGCCCTTGCCATGTTCACCAGCGCGTGCAGCTTCTATGGCTGCATTCAGCGCCAATAGGTTGGTTTGATTGGATATATCTTTGATGACCTGCACAAGCTGTGAGATTTCCTGTGATTGAGAATCGAGCCTTTTCACTTGCCCGACGGCATTTTTGACAATTCCGTCAATCATTTGCATTTGTTGGACCGAACTGCGCATTAAAGTGGTGCCCTCCTTGGTCAAGGATAGGATCTCGGTCGGACTTTGAGATACCTCCATTCCTTCAAGATGGGCCTGCTCGATCTTGCCGGTGAAATCATCCATCATGCGGACCATTTCAGCTGCCCGGTTGGCTTGTGAGTCCGAGCCTTCCGAAAGTTCGTACATGGTAGTCGCAATCTGTTTGCTGCCCTGTTGCACTTCATTTGCTGATTGAGTCAGATCCTCGCTTTGGTTGGAAACGGATTCGGATACAACCAGCATTTTTTCAATCGTATCACGAAGGTTTTTCTGCATTTGGTTGGCGGATACCGTTAATTCACCCATTTCATCATTTGACTTTTGCTCCAGGGGCTCATGATTCAGTTTTCCGTCAGCAACCATTTTCATCCTGTCCCTGACTTTAAGGAGGGGGGTGGTAATGAGGTTTGCAGTCACAAGTGCAAGCACAAGGCCGATAAGGACTGCCGCAATGGATATGATGATACTTGTAGTCTTAACCGATTTCCCGCTTGCGATGACGGTTTCACCTGAAGAGACAATCGTTTTTTCGCGTTCGGAAGCCAGCTCTCTAAACCCATCCATCAATTCATTGCTTATTGGTGCAACTTCATCCTTTAGTATTTCTATAGCACGTTCTTCATTTCCTTGATCATATTGTGTAAATACGCGGTCTATAATAATCGTTCTCCAATCCACGCTTTTCTCAATCAATTCCTTCGTTTTTTCAGAATCACTTAAGGCTAAAAGATCCTCCTGAATGACTTTGCTTTCTTCGGTATATTTTAAGAACTTCTCTTTATTACTTTCGTCGCCAAATAGAATATAGCCTCTTGCGAGTGCGCTTCTTTGTGCAACATTATTGAGTAGTTGTTCTTCATCAATTAGAATCGGCAATTTTTGGCTAATAATATCTTTGGAATGTACAAGTGACTTATTGCTGCTATAAATATTAAATGCTCCTAAGATGATACACAAAGATATGATGAGTGAAAATGCTGCCAATATCTTTCCTTTAATACTTTTCAAATTAATGAACCCCTTTATCGATATTTTATTCACTCTTTTTTATCGGATAAATAATGGGTTATTTAAGCAGATGAGAAGATAACCAAGTTTTCCGTTAGGTGTGATTTTCCATAATCCAAACATCTTGATTTCTTCTCGTTTTCAAGTTACTATTGACTTGGAAAAATATAATATTCCGCATTATGGCGGAAGAGGTTCTAGCTACCCTCTCAAAAAAACTAAGGAGAAACAGTGCTCTTTTCTTAGGGTGCTGTTTTTTTCCGTAAAAAGGAGTTTTATAGAAATGAAGAAGAAAGAAAAGGCAGTGGTTGTGTTTAGCGGAGGTCAGGACAGTACGACGTGCCTGTTCTGGGCGATGGAGAGATATGAGGAAGTGGAAGCGGTGACGTTTGATTATAATCAGCGGCACAGCTTGGAAATCGAATGCGCTCAAGAGATTGCCAAGGAATTGGGCGTGAACCATCATATCCTTGATATGTCGCTGCTGAACCAACTGGCACCGAATGCTTTGACGAGAAGTGACATTGCAGTGGAGGACGGGGAAGACGGGGAATTGCCGTCGACGTTCGTACCAGGGCGGAATTTACTGTTCCTATCGTTTGCCGGAGTGTTGGCCAGTCAGATTGGCGCTAAACATATTGTCACCGGTGTCTGTGAAACGGATTTCAGCGGATATCCGGACTGCCGGGATGTATTCATTAAATCGTTGAATGTGACCTTGAACTTGTCGATGGACCAGTCATTCGTGATTGATACGCCGCTTATGTGGCTTAATAAAGAGGAAACATGGGAGCTTGCCGATCAGCTTGGCGCGTTCGACTTTGTCCGCGAAAAGACCCTGACTTGCTATAACGGAATCATATCAGACGGCTGTGGAGATTGTCCGGCATGTAAGTTGCGGAAAAAAGGATTGGATGACTATGTAAGCAGACGGAAGGTGCTTTCGTGATGTACGGTTTTACTATAGTAGATAAACTCCAAAAAATAGATCAAGATATTCAGCGCAGCCAATTGAAATATACAACTAAAAGGGTCATGGTCAGTAAGGAATTTACCTTTGACGCAGCACACCATCTACATGACTATGAAGGAAAATGCAAGAACTTGCATGGCCATACGTATAAGGTCATTTTCGGATTGAGCGGGTACACGGATTCACGCGGTTTGATGATAGATTTCGGGGACATCAAGGATATATGGAAAAATGAAATTGAAATCCACCTTGATCATCGTTATTTGAATGAAACCTTGCCGCTCATGAACACTACGGCTGAAAATATGGTTGTCTGGATTTATGAAAAAATGGCCGAAGCCCTTTCATTAAAGGAATATGAGGGTGCTAGGGTCGAATTCGTTCGACTATACGAAACGCCGACAAGCTATGCCGAAGCCAGACGGGAGTGGATGGAAAGTGAGTAAACTCCCGGTTATGGAAATCTTCGGACCGACCATCCAAGGTGAGGGAATGGTCATTGGCCAAAAAACCATGTTCGTTCGGACGGCTGGCTGCGATTATTCATGTGCCTGGTGTGATTCCGCATTTACTTGGGATGGCACCGGTAAGGAAGATACCGTCCAAATGACTGCCGAGGAAATATGGGATGAGCTGAAGCGGATTGGGGGTGCCGGTTTTTCCTTCGTGACGATATCAGGCGGAAACCCGGCACTGCTGAAAAACTTAAACAGCCTGGTAGCGATCCTACATGAAAATAAAATGAAAATAGGTGTCGAAACACAAGGGAGCAGATGGCAGGATTGGTTTCTCGATATTGATGAATTGACTATTTCTCCTAAGCCGCCGAGTTCAAAAATGAACACGGACTTTACGGTGCTCGACCAAATCATATCGAACCTTGCCAATCGAAACCCTGAAAACCATGTCTCATTGAAGGTAGTCGTCTTTAACGAAGAGGATTATCAATATGCTAAAAATGTACATGGCCGCTACCCCGATATTCCTTTTTATCTGCAGGTCGGCAATGACGACAGCAGTACGGCGGATGATCGTCAATTGATCAGCGGGCTTTTGAGAAAATACGAGGAGCTAATTGATAAAGTGATAGCCGATGATGAATTGAATGATGTGAAAGTGCTGCCACAGCTTCATACTTATATATGGGGCAACAAGCGAGGCGTGTAAAGATCAGAGACAGAAGGCGGTGTGATGCGTAATCACACTGCCTTTTACATATGGAAAGCTACCTATACCTTTTGAAGGTGTGTAGCTTTGAAGGATGATGTGTATTTAAGGCCATACCCAAATAACCGATCCATTCCAATATGTGCGGTCCAAATTGACCCGATCATCATAAGCGCATCAGACTTTAGAAAAATGGCTAGCAAAATCATGAAAATGGACAGGGTATAAGTGTGAAATAGGTTATAAACCTTTGCTCCAACTCGATCATCAATTAGATAGGCCAACATGGAAACATCAGGCGATAAAATAAATAAAAGGAAAATCCACCAGCTGAATTCATATAACGAATAGATGTAAATCATCGCTAAAAGGACCATGAGTCCTTCGATATGAAGGAATTTCTTTACCATTTTCCAACCTCCCAAAATTTAATTAACCATTGGTCAATAATTTTAGTGAAAAATCAAACAATGTTCTTGATGATATTTTTCACGTGAAAATAAGCTAAACCTTTTACATCTGGATAGGATAGTTCAGAATTGATATAAAAAGTTATGAATCCGTGAAGGGAAAGGAAAATGGACCATATGGATGCAGGATTCAGTTTGTTGTCGGTTAATTCTGTCAAGGATTGGATTAGCTTTTCATAGGTTTTATTAGAATCGAATTGAAGTAACTGCTGAATTTCTTTTTCCTTGGATAAAAACATGATGGAATAATGATTCTGTTGTGTTAAACCAAACTCAATGAAGCATAATAAAATCTTTTCGATTTTTTGAGAAGGGTCATTTTCCGACATGGTGATATCATCGATTAAATGATTTAAAACGGAAAAATCCGTTTTCACCAAACTATAATATATTTCTGCCTTATTTTTAAAGTGATAATAGATGGCTCCATGGCTGCAATCCAATGATTTAGCCAATTGTCTCATTGAGACGTTCGAATACCCTAAGGTTGCAAAAAGGTTTCTAGCTTCAGTCAATACCATTTCCCTGGATAATTCTTTACCTGCCGATTTCCTTGGCGACATCATTCCACCCCCCCTTGTTTATTGACCATTGGTTAAATGGAATGATACCGTACTGATTTACAAATATCAAATATTAGACATTTTTCTAAATGGCTGTTTTTAAGTGAGGGTTTACCATTAAATGTAACTAGAATTTAACTATAACGTCAAACATAGTAAATGGTGAAATCATAGGATTCACTATTAACTAAATATATACTTTTATGGTAAAATGGAGGAAAACCAAGCCCGTTGGAAGGGATGAATAGATGAAAAGGAAATTAGTTATTTTGTCTACAATATTCGTAGTATTTACCAGCTGTTTTTTATTCAATAAATCTTTTAATAATAAAACAAAACCTATGGAAGACATTATAATGGTGTATCCAGCAAATCGAGTAATAACAAATGAAGTGATACTCATTGGGGATGAAGCTGAGGGCAATCTACCTGATATCGATTTGAATGATGAAAAGGAATTGGAAAAATTGGCAAAAAAGTAATATGAGCAAGGTAAAAAGGGGGAAGTAATTTTTACAGAAGAAAATCAGTGAAATCACCTAACTGTAATGAGTAAACTAATGGGGGAGGCCGCAGTTATTGCTAGTTTCGGATAGTATCTATGGGGAACACATTATAGAGGGAGTTCTGGAAGAGCTGATAAAAAGCAAACCGGTCCAAAGATTGCAGGGAATACATCAGGGTGGGGCAAGTTATTTAGTTAATGAGAAGTGGAATGTCACACGATTTGACCATTCAATTGGTGTGATGTTGTTAATAAAGGCGTTTGGCGGTTCATTAGAGGAACAAATCGCGGGCTTGCTGCATGACGTATCCCATACTGCATTCTCACATGTTATAGATTTCGTTCTGGATTGTAAGGATGAAGATTATCATGAAAAGATATATGATCATGTCATTATGGAATCTGAAATCCCATTTATATTGAAGGAATATGGATATGATTGTAAAGTTATTGTTCAATCAAAATGGGAAATGCTTGAACAGCCAGCACCTGGGTTATGTGCCGATAGGGGGGATTATACTCTCCGGGATATGCATCAGTATGGATATATCACACTTGAATCCGTTCACGACTTTCTTGATCATGTAATCATAGTAAATGGAAGAATGTATCTGGATAATATTGATTCGGCGGAATGGTTTGTGAAAACGTATTACAGTGAAGTTATTGATTTTTTCATGGATCCACTTAATATATATGGCTATGATATCTTGGCAAAGACGTTAAAATTGGCTTTGGCTAAAAACCTGATCAGCCTTGATGACTTACTTGGTACAGATGAAGAAGTCATATCCTTGTTAAGCTCCACTGAAGACGATGAAGTGCAAAATCTGTTAAAAAGGATCCATGGTAACGTAAAGGTGAAAGAAGATCAATTGGACTATGATTTACATCGGAAAAATAAAGTGCGCCTGATGGATCCTTCCATCATTCAAGGAACCCAAGTGGTGAGAGCATCCAGTTTATCCGAAAAAGTGAAGAACATGGGAATTGAAGCCTATGAAAAAGCTTCGAAGGGCATGTATCTAAAAGTGATTTCCGATTGAATTTCGCGTCAAACCAAACGGAAAGTGAAAAACTCACGGAATCCATCCTTGAGTTTTTCCCGGAAACATTACCCGTAAATTTATATAGACTATCGACGACTTGTAAGCCGCTTTCTTTTAAGTGGTGGCATTTTATCGATATTCGGACACCATTAAATCGTAAAGGCTTATCAGGTACAACATAGTTAAATATTGTCAGTGTTATTGTTCTGGCAGGCGGCATGCCCAACTGCCGGTTTTGGAGATCTTTTTTCAGCTGAACCAGCAGCTTAAAAAATTAATGACGCTCTCAAATTAGTTACACCACTTTCTAAATAACCCTTTAAACAGGTTAAAGTATATACCCACCCCTCTTTTTGTCCTATCATTTTTTTTATTATTTCTGGATCGTCTTCCTTCAAACCTGATTCGTTTACTTCAATAATTGAACTTGTATTATCCAGCTCTTTTAATGTAATTGTAACGACCGTTTCTTGGGCGTTGCCTCCCCACGAATACACGATTTTCCTATTTTCCTCGACTTCTAATACATGTATAACCACTTCAGCATCGTATTCGTTATATCTCAATGTAAGCGTCCTGCCTTGCTCCCATCTTTCAGAACTCGATGAGAACCAGAAATTTCCGATTTTTTCGGGGTTTACTATTGCTTCAAACACCTCATTAGTTGGCTTGCCTATTTTAAATTTCGTAGTTATTTGAGTATCCATACTATATCAGCTCTCTTTCGATATGTTTAAATAAGTTCCCACTAACACCTAATTAACCCGATCTACATATATTGGCGGCAAGGTCCGTCCAGTTTCAAGCAAGCTCTTCAGGTTACATAGAATAGCTGGCCATCCATTATTTATGCCCTTAAAGGTATTGTCACCATATACGAAATCGGTCTCCAGTAGCTCTTCATGCGTAAGTGTTAACTTCACAGTAGATTCATCCATTGGCTGCAGTTGAAAAGTGACCCGAGAAGGATCCTCGCGGGGTGTTTCGTCTCCTGTCGTGTTCCATGTAAAAGAGAGCAGTTGCAGCGGCTCACACTTAAGTACATTTCCATGATCAGTGATTCGTCCATCTTCCAGCAAATATGTAACGGTTGCGCCTTCTTGAAAGGATGACTTGATTTGACATTCAAAGTGGTATTTTTTTGTAAATTCGCGACTCGTTAGGGCTTCCCAAAGCTTCTCTGGTGTGGTTGCGATATAAATAGGATAGACAAACGTTGGTTTTTTCATTATTCTTTTTCCTCCTCGCGTTTATACTTCTAGCATTCCTTATCAAGTCCGTGCCAAATAAAAACAAAAAGGGTTGCACTATCAAAATCGTATCATAGCTCTATCAATGATTGTCTGCTTTTTATATACAGCCGGTCAAGCAGTTTTCTGCGACAGGAATCGGCAAAAGCCATAAAATCAGAGGAACATTTGCTAAGTGTTAAGCTTTGGCAAAGCGGATATTGGCTTATCGAGTCTGCAAATGAAATCCGTGGATTCGCACCATTCCCAGTGACCAAAACGAAATCAAACGGTGATTATTGAAAGGATATAAGCTTGAATACATTTTAGGATCAGGCCATATGGAAACTTCTTGATTTCCAACCGTTTTCAAGCTACGATAAATAATGAAATGATAATCCGCTCCGGCGGAAGAGGTTCTAGCTACCCTCTCAAAAAAACTAAGGGGAACAGTGCTCTTTCTTAGGGTGCTGTTTTTTCTGTATAAGGAGAATGAATTAAATGTTAAGAATTCTATTTTATTTAGTATCCATCGTCACGGCGAATGTGGTTACAGCAGCTTTTGATCCATTACATTTGGGCATGTTCATCATTCCGATGGGTACATTGTTCATCGGAGGAACCTTCATCTTTCGAGATCTGGTCCAGAATAAATTCGGCCGTGCGAAAACCTATATGTGTATTGTTACCGCACTTATTTTATCTGCATGTGTTTCATTTTTATTAGGAGATACGTTATTGATTGTATTTGCTTCCGCATTATCGTTCGTGGTGGCAGAAACAGCGGATACGGAAATTTATACCCGGTTAAAGCTCCCGATGAGTTGGAGGGTGTTTTACAGCGGGATCGTTGGAGGGTTTTTCGATTCGGTGATATTTGTCGTGATTGGCCTAAGTCCACTAGGTGCTAATATATTGCCATGGGAAGCCGTACCCGCTGCGATTATCGGCCAAATCATCGTTAAAACAGTCATTCAGTCAATCGGTGCCGTACTGTTGGGACGAATCAACGTAAGACTGGAAAAGCGCGTAGTCTCCGGTTGAATTCTAGGAGGGATGCACCGATGGATGGAACCAAAAAGGAAGAAGATAAATGCTATTGCCTCGAGGCCTTTCGCGAAAAATATGGTCCGCATGTCCAGGGGGAATGTATGAAGCTCTCCTGCGCCAATTATCGGAAACATAAAGGAATAGACAAAAAAGGGCCAAATTAGGTCCTCTTTTTGCGTGACTGGAGTAACCCACTAGTAAACAGCGCGAAATCAAGAGTGTAGCATGAATTCACGAGTAAACGTGCGAAACTCACGAGTAAATAGTCCAAACTCACGAGTAAACGTGCGAAACTCACGAGTAAATAGTCCAAACTCACGAGTAAATGTGCGAAACTCACGAGTAAACGTGCGAAACTCACGAGTAAACAAGCCGAACCCACGAATAAACAGCGCGAAATCAGGAGTGTAGCATGAATTCACGAGTAAATGTGCGGAATTCACGAGTAAACGTGCGGAATTCACGAGTAAACGTGCGAAATTCACGAGTAAACAGTCCAAACTCACGAGTAAAAGTGCGAAACTCACGAGTAAACGTGCGAAACTCACGTAAACAAGCCGAACCCACGAATAAACAGCGCGAAATCAAGAGTGTAGCATGAATTCACGAGTAAAAGTGCGGAATTCACGAGTAAAAGTGCGAAACTCACGAGTAAATAGCCGAACCCACGAATAAACAGCGCGAAATCAAGAGTGTAGCATGAATTCACGAGTAAACGTGCGAAACTCACGAGTAAATAGTCCAAACTCACGAGTAAATGTGCGAAACTCACGAGTAAATGTGCGAAACTCACGAGTAAAAGTGCGAAATTCAGGAGTAAACAAGCCGAACCCCGAGTAAACAGCGCGGAATCAAGAGTGTAGCATGAATTTACGAGTAAAAGTGCGAAATTCACGAGTAAACAAGCCGAACCCCGAGTAAACAGCGCGGAATCAAGAGTGTAGCATGAATTTACGAGTAAAAGTGCGAAAT